>JAJDAI010000629.1 GCA_029261955.1 Deltaproteobacteria bacterium
CGCGACGCCGTCTTCGCTCAGCCGGTCGAAGCCGGCCACCGGGGTCTCGCAGATCACGGCGTCGCCGGCGCTCAGGCCCTCGGTGCTGGGCGTGCTGTCGTCGTCGTCGGCCGTGGCGTCGTCGTCGTCGTCGGGGGTCGCGTCGTCGTCGTCCGCCGAGTCGTCGTCGTCCGTCGCGTCGTCGTCGTTCGCCGGCTGGGTGCAGGCCCCCAGCAGCAGCAGCAGCAGCAGTCGCAGGCTCATCCGGGTGCCCTCCGAGCGGTGGCGCGCAGTGTCTCTCGTTTGGTGCGGAGCTGCCGCAGCTTGAAGCGCAGCAGCTGGTCGACCGGGGAGGTCTCCGTGCCCGTCACCAGCGCCCGGAGCCGATCGGCGAAGCGCTGGGGACGCCGCGCGTAGGCGACCCCGTAGAACAGCAGGAGCAGCGACATCTGGGTCGCCACGATCTCCCCGCGGGAGCGGGTCGGGTGGAAGGTCTGGAGGCTCGCGCCCGAGCGCACCAGCGCCAGGTAGAGGTAGCGCTCGTCGACCTGCAGCCGGCCCTGCTCGATGAGCGCGTGGAAGTCCTCGCTGCCCGGGTAGGGCCCGAAGACCACCACCGAGGTGTCCTGCGAGCCCGTCAGCGCGGCCTGGACGATCAGCCGCGCCGTGTCCAGCACGTCCCGCCTGCGCTCGGCGGGGTGGCCGACGATGAAGCAGGTGCGGGTCATCAGCCCCACCTTGTCCGCGGCGCGCAGCGAGTCCAGCAGGGGCTCCAGCGAGACGCGCTTCTTCATGGTCTCGAGCAGGCTCTTCGAGCCCGACTCGGGGTTGTAGGTCACGTTTCGGCAGCCGCTGCGGTAGAGCGCGTCGAGCACCTCGGCGTCCAGGACCTCGCTGCGGGTGCCGGTCGGCAGCTGCCAGGTGACGCCGAGATCGGCGGCGATCAGCGCCTCGCAGAATCCCAGGATCCAGCTCTTCTTGGTGACGGCGGTGAGGTCCGCGAAGTTCACGTTCTGCAGGCCGAACTCGTGCACCCAGTGGCTGATCTCCGCCACGACGTCCTCGGGATCGCGCATGACGTAGCGCGTCGTCCACATGCCCGGCGAGCTGCAGAAGGTGCACTGGAAGGGGCAGCCGCGGGTCGCGAGCAGCGGCAGCGTGCGGCCCCGGTGCACGCCGTGGTTGTCGCCGGATCCCAGGTAGCGCTCGATCGGCAGCAGGTCCCAGGCGGGGTAGGGGATGGCCTCGGGGGCGCGGATTCGGGGAGGAAGGCCGCTGGTGGCGCTTCCCTCGGGCGTGCGCCAGGCCAGGCCGGGCAGGCCCTCGAAGGGCTCGCCGGCTTGCAGGGCCGCGAGCAGCGCGACCATCGTCTCCTCGCCCTCCCCCAGCACCACGCAGTCGAAGGCGTCGCTCAGCTCGAAGAGCCAGGACCAGAAGGCTGTCGCGTTCTCGCCGCCCAGGACGAGGGTCGCGTCGGGGAAGCGCGCGCGGGCCCCCTCGCAGAAGGCCCGGACCACCGGCCACTCGTGCAGGAACATGTGGGTGACGCCGATGACCTCGGTGCCCGGCCGCAGCGCGTCGACGAGCTCGCTGGGGCTCAGGCCGTGCATCTCGAGGGTGCCGACCGGTCCCTCGAAGCTTCGCCAGACATCGAAGGCCTCGCCCGGGGCGTCCAGGACCTGCAGATCGTGCCCCGCCTCGCGCACGACGGCAGCGATGTAGCCCAGGCCCAGCGGGGGCGTCGCGCCGTAGGAGCTCAAGCTCTTCGGCAGGCTGACCACCGGAGGGCGGACGAGGGCGACCCGGGCAGGCTTGGCTGCCTCGGGGGCGCGGGACTCGGGGCGAGGAGACACGGCGAGACGATAGGCGAAGCCCCGCCAACCCGCAGCGGGCCGACTGCGACGCGGTCGGGCGAGCCGCCCCGCCTTCAGCCCGAGGCTTCGCCCCCCGGCCCGGCGCTCGAAGCCCTCGAGCCCGGCGTAGAGTGCGAGCCGGAGGTCACCGCGCTCGAGCGGACCCGGGAGATCGCGGTCCTCTCACCTGAGCCGCCCCGATCCAGCCCGGCCTCCAGCGGGGAGCCCATGGACAGTTCTGAGCAGGTCGCCCCCGAGCCCCGCACCGCGCTCAAGCGCGCCGTGGCCTGGCGCACCGCGTCCGAGCTCGTCCGGCACCACCCGGACCTCGGCCTGCGCATCATCGAGACGCACCCCTGCGACGGGGGCTACGACTGCGTCACCGTGGCGCGGATGCCGGACTTCCAGACGCTCGCGTCCTTCAACATCCGGGGCACCGGCCTGCTGCTGGGTGAGCGCGGGGGGCGCCGGCGCCCCGGGCCCTCCTGGACCGACGACTACCCCGACGACGCGTCCGTCTGGCGCTACCCGCAGCACGGCCTGGGCGAGGGGCCGGACGGCCTCGCGGAGGCGATCGAGGCCTTCCAGGGCTTTCCCGAGCGCGGCCCTGAGAAGCCGCCGCTCACGCCGACGAACCTGTCGATCGTCGTGATCGGCGAGCTGCTCGGCCGGGTGGCCTTCGGATCGCGCCCGGTCGATCTGCGCAACGCGTGGTTCGACTCCTCGGGCTACTCCAGCTTCTCCAACGGCCCCCGCCCCTGGTCCCGGGGCCTGCCCGGTGTCGGCGCCCTGACCGAGGACATGCCCTGGACCCAGCAGGCCGCGGTCACGACGCGCTACTGGTCGCTGGACCGCCGGTCCGAGCCCGAGCAGCCGGCGGTGATCGTCGACCTCGCCAGCTCGGCGCTGTGGATCCACGGCAAGCCCGAGACCCGGCTGGCGAAGCGCTTCGCGGGGGGGCAGGGGATCCGGGCCCTGGCCTGGCGGCTGGAGCAGGCGCTCGACTCGAACAGCTGAGGCTCAGCGGCGCTCGACCGTGCCCCAGCGCCCCGGCAGGGAGCGGCCGCGCGGGCGCCCCGAGACCGCCAGGTACTTGAGCAGGACCCACAGGTAGCGCGGCGCCACCTTGCGCAGGACGATGCGGGACTCGCCGTGGGTGCGCTCGTACTCCCGGGTCGGGATCTCGATGACGTGTTTTCCGCGCCACATCGCCTTGAGCAGCATCTCCTGCTCGATGGTGAAGATGTCCTCGGCGAGGTCGAGGTCCCGACCGCAGGCCACGGTCATCGCCCGGAACCCGTTCTGGGAGTCGGTGAGCCGCACGCCGAAGCGGTAGTTGATGCCCATCGTGATGATGTCCGAGCCGATCATCCGGATGAACTTCTCGATGTCCCCCTGGAGCTCGTCGGATCCGCCGCGCGTGCGCGAGCCGACGACCATGTCTGCCTCCCCCGCCTTCAGCGGAGCGAGCATGGGGCCGAGGTCGGTCGGGTCGTGGGAGCCGTCGGCGTCGATGAACGCGATGATGTCGCAGCTCGCCTCGTCGATGGCCTGCCGCAGCGCCGCTCCCTTGCCGCGGCCGTTGTCCCGCAGCACGCGGGCGCCCAACTCCCGGGCGAGCTCGACCGTGCCGTCCGTGCTGCCCCCGTCGACGACGAGCAGCTCGTCCGCGAAGGCGCGCGATCCTTCGAGCACGGGACGGAGCGATTCCACCTCGTTGAGGGTCGGAACGCAGACGGTGACGGTGGGGACGTGGGCCGATTCGGGCACGCGGCACTATATCCGCCGGTCCCCCTCGCTGCTGGACGGCTAGCCGGTCGGCCAGAAGGCCTCGAGCGCTTCGGCCAGCTCCGCGGCCCTCGACTTGATGATCCCGTGTCCGCCCGTGGGCCAGCGGAGGCGGACGCCCGGCAGCAGCTCGGCCAGCTCGTCGGTGATGGCCGGCTCGATGAGGGGATCGTCGTCGGCGTTGGCGATCAGGGTGTCCGCGCTCAGGCTCCGGTAGGTGGCGTTCAGCTCGTCGAAGCCGATGTGGGCCGAGGCGTAGAGCGTGTGCCGCATGACCTCGTCGGAGAGCCCCCGCGGGAAGCCGAAGGCGCCGAAGGACCAGCGCATGAAGGGCAGGGTGAGCGGCGCCAGCCAGGTCGCGTTCATCAGCTTGTGGCCGAGCTCGGGGTGGCTGCGCTTGAGGCCCTTGTGGCGGCGCAGGC
>JAJDAI010000630.1 GCA_029261955.1 Deltaproteobacteria bacterium
ACCTGATCGAGGAGAGCGACGACCTCGATCAGGAGGACGAGCCCACCGTCCTGCTCCCGCAGTTCACGCGGTTCTCCCACAACCTGTCCCTCGGGGACTCCATCGGCCGCGGTGGAACGGCCGAGGTCTTCGCCGCCCGCCAGCTCGCCCTCCAGCGCGAGGTGGCCGTCAAGACGCTGAGGCCCGACAAGGTCTCCCCGGCCCGGGCCCGCCAGCTCATCCGAGAGGCGCGCGTGCTCGGCGCGCTCCAGCACCCCGGCATCGTGCCGGTGCACCTCATCGCCACGGACGACCAACACGAGCCGATGATCGTCATGCGGCGCGTGCACGGGACAGCGTGGCTCGACTTCGTGCATGTCGGCGGTGTGCTGCGCGCCCCGCCCGGCGAGGCGGACCCCCTGGAGTGGCACCTGCGCGTCTTGATGCAGGTGTGCAGCGTCGCCCACTTCGCGCACAGCCAGGGCCTCATCCACCGCGACTTCAAGCTGTCCAACGTGATGATCGGCTCGCACGGCGAGGTCTACGTCGTGGACTGGGGCATGGCCCTGGCCTTCGAGCGCACCTGCCCCATCGACGTGCCGCTGTCCTTCGACGAGGAGGAGGTCGTCGGCACGCCCGGCTACCTCGCGCCCGAGATGGCCGGCGTGCTCGTCGACAAGCTGAGGCCTGCGACGGACATCTACCTGCTGGGCGGCTGCCTGCACATGCTGCTGACCGGCGAGCAGCGGCACGGCAAGGGCACGGTCATGGAGAAGCTCGCGCGGGCCTGGGCGAGCGAGCCCATCCAGTACGGCCCCCGGGTCTCCCGCGAGCTGAGCGGCATCGCCAACCGCGCCTGCGCCCGCGAGGCGGAGGACCGGCAGCCCTCGGCGGAGGTGCTCCGCCAGGAGATCGCGAGCTTCCTGGACCACCGGGGCTCCCGGCGTCTGAGCCTGGAGGCGATGCTTCGGCTGCACGCGCTCCAGCAGGCCGTCGAGGACGAGAGCGCCGACGAGGTCGACGTGCGCGAGATCTTCGGCGAGACGCAGTTCGGCTTCCGGCAGGCGCTGTCGGAGTGGCCGGAGAACCCCGAGGCGAGGAGCGGCGCGCGGGCTGCGGTGGAGGCGATGGCGGCCTGGGAGCTCGGCCGCGGTCGGGGGGGCAACGCCTCGGCCCTGCTGAAGGAGCTGACGGAGCCCTCGGAGGACCTGGCCCGCGAGGTCGCGAAGAGCAAGCGCCGCAAGCAGGCCCGGACGAGGCGCTTCGAGCGGCTGGAGGCCCAGGAGCGCGACCAGGATCTGGGGGTCGGGCGGCTGGAGCGCGGGCAGGTGCTCTACGTGATGGCGGTGCTGTGGGGCGGGACCTCGCTCCTGCTGGCGGCGCTGCACCGCGTGGGGCTGATCGACCCGGGCTACGGGACCCTCGCGCTGCTCGGCATGGCCCAGACCCTGCTGGTGGGCGGGGTCGGTTTGCGCTGGGGCAGCGTGCTGCGCAGCAACGCCGCCAACCGGCGCTTCCTCTCGCTCCAGGCGATGGGCGCGCTCGCGCCGATGCTGCTGGTCTGGCTCGGGCTGCAGACGGGCATGGCCTTCCCGCTCGCCCTGTCGATCCTGCTGCTGCTCTTCGGCCTGGTCGGCGCGGTCGGTGCGGCGGGCAACCGCCGGCTGATGGCCTCGGCGGGGCTGTTCCTCGCGGGCTTCGCGGCCTCGGCCATCTGGCCCGGCGTGGTCTGGGAGGTCTTCGCCGTGACCTGCGCCGCGGGCATGCTCAGCGAGGGCTGGAGCTGGTCGCGTCGGCGGGGGCGGCGGCGCTCGACCTCCTGATCAGAGCCGCCCGGACACCGGCACCCAGAGCACGCCAAAGCGCACGACGTCGATGTCGTTCTTCTCGAGCCGCACGGCGCGCTCCTCGATGGCGTCGAGCAGCTCCTCGGCCTCCTCGCGCACCTCGTCGCTCGCGTCCTCCAGCTCCAGGGCCAGGTCCGCCAGCTGCTCGGTCAGGGCCTCCAGATCGTCCTCGGCGCTCTCGAGCCGCGCCTTGGCGGCCGCCGTGGTCCGACGGCGGGTGGCCACCGAGCCCAGGGAGCGCTTGCGCTTGCTGAAGAAGAGGCTGGCCAGCATCTCGGCGCCGTTGAGCAGCTCCTGGGCCTGCTGGCCCTTCGCCTTGCCCTCGAGCTGATCGACCTGGCTCTCCTTCTTGCGGATGCGCTCGCGCAGGCGGCGCACCTTCACCTCGCTGCGGTCGCTGAGGGTCTCCAGCGCGGTGTCGATGCGGTCCTCGATGGCCTCGCGGCAGCGCGCTTCGAAGTCCTCGCGGGACTCGCCGGACTTGCCGTGCAGCTTGAGCGGGGCGCAGGTGAACTGGCCGCGGGACTCGGTGCGGTAGACGTCGTCGAAGAGGGCCTTCTTGGCCGCGGTGAACTCGGTGCGCTCGTCCAAGAAGTCGGGCAGGGACTCGTGCACCGCCTCTGGAGGGGCTGTGCGCAGCAGGTCGTCTTCGTCGAAGGCCACCGCCATCGGCTCGGCGGGGATCCCGTGGTCCAGCGGGAAGAAGACGCGGACCTGCTCCTC
>JAJDAI010000064.1 GCA_029261955.1 Deltaproteobacteria bacterium
TCCCGAGGTTCCCGGCGTGGAGGCTCCTGGGGCTCCCGAGGTTCCCGGCGTGGAGGCCCCCTCGGCTCCCGGTGTGGATGGGGCCGCTCCTGGCGCCCCCGAGGCCCCCGGCGTGGAGGCCCCTGGCGCTCCCGACGTGCCTGGCGCCGACAAGGCCGCGGAGGTCCAGTCGAAGCAGGCCGAGGCCCAGGCTCAAGCCGGTGGCGCGAAGGCGAAGCCGGCTGCCAAGGCGGAGGCCGGTGGCGGCGATGCCGCCAAGGCAGCGGACGCGAAGGCCGAGGCCCCGAAGGCCGAGACCGCTGGCGAGGCGAAGGCCGAGGCTCCGAAGGCCGAGGCTGGCGCCGCGACGGCTGAGGCTGGCGGGGCGAAGGCTGAGGCTCCGAAGGCTGAGGCTGGCGGGGCGAAGGCCGAGGCTCAGAAGGCTGAGGCTCCGAAGGCTGAGGCTCCGAAGGCCGAGGCGGCTGAGGTGAAGGCGGAAGCGCCCGAGGCCGGCAAGGCCGCAGCGCCCGAGGCGAAGGCGGACGCGAAGGCCGCAGCACCGGATGCGCCCGCGGGCGGCGAGGCAAAGGCCGCGGCTTCGGCCGGCGGCGACGCGAAGGCGGGTGCGGCCAAGGCCGCCAAGCCCAAGGCCAGCGCAAAGGCCGCCCCCAAGGCGAAGGCGGCTCCAAAGGGCAAGCCCGCCCCCAAGGCGACGGCGAAGGCCGCCCCGAAGGCCAAGGCCTCCGGCGGCGGCGTCAAGGCGGCGGCCGGCAAGGCGAAGTCCGCTGGCTCGAAGGCCAAGGGCGGATCCAAGAAGAAGAGCTGAGGGCTCCCCGAGCCGTCCCGATCTAGGCGAACTTCTCGGAGTAGAAGCCGTCGATCAGGTCCTCGTAGCGCCTCTGGATCACGCGCCGCTTCACCTTCAGCGAAGGCGTCAGCTCACCGGACTCCACGGAGAAGTCCTCCGGGAGCACGTGGTACTTCTTCAGCGTCTCGTAGGACGACAGCCGCTCGTTGACCTGGTCGATGTAGCCCTGGAGCAGCCGCTGGATGTCCTCGTCGTCGGGCAGCGCCTCGTCCACCGGCAGCTTCTTCTCGTCCCGCTCCCAGATCTCCTCGAGCCCTTCGCGATCGAGCGTGATCAGGCAGGACAGGAACTTCCGCTTGTCGCCCACGACCACCACCTGGCTCACGCCGGGGAAGTTCTTGAGGCGGCCCTCGATGTTCTGGGGGCTGACGTTCTTGCCGCCGGCCGTGACGATGATGTCCTTCTTGCGGTCGGTGATGCGGACGTAGCCGTCCTCGTCCATGACGCCGACGTCGCCGGTGAGCAGCCAGCCGTCCACCACGGCGGCGGCCGTCGCGACCTCGTCGTGGAGGTAGCCCATGAAGACGTTGTCGCCGCGCACGAGGATCTCCCCGTCCTCCGCGATGCGCACCTCCAGGCCGTTGAGCGGGATGCCCACCGTGCCGAACTTGGGGCGCTCGGCGGGGTTGAAGGTGCACACGCCGACGCACTCGGTCTGGCCGTAGACCTCCTGGATGACGATGCCGAGGGACGCGAAGAAGCGCCCCACGTCGGCGGAGAGCGGCGCGGCCCCGCTGAGGAACTTGCGCCCGCGGGCCATGCCCAGCTTCGTGCGGAGCTTGCCCAGGACCAGGCGATCGGCGACGTCGAGCTGGACCTTCAGCATCGGCGAGAGCCGGCCGTCCGTCGCCCGCTGGTGCGCCGCCGCCATGCCCACGCCGGTGGCCCAGTCGAACAGCTTGCGGCGCAGCGGCGGCGCGCCGTCGAGCAGCGAGTGGATGCGGGCGTAGTACTTCTCCCAGAGCCGGGGCACGCAGACGAGGATCGTCGGTTCGACCTCCACGAGGTTCTGCGCGACCTTGTCGAGCCCCTCGCCCATGTTGACGGTGTAGCCGGCTCGGATCGCCATGATCTCGCCCTGGAGGCGCTCGGCGATGTGGCTCAGGGGCAGGAAGGAGAGCGAGGAGTCGCCGGCCCGCGCGTCCAGGGCCTCCGCGAGCGACTCGGCCATCGCCATCATGTTGGTGTGCGAGATCATCGCGCCCTTGGGCGGACCGGTCGTGCCCGAGGTGTAGACGATCGTCGCGAGCGCGTTCGGATCCAGGTCGTCCAGGCCGTCGAGCGTGGCCTGCCGGGCTTCGGGGCCCGCGTCCTCGCCGTCGCTCACGAGGTCGGCCCAGGTGATGACGCCCTCGATGTTGGAGCTTCCCTCGGGGTCCAGCGCGACGATGGTCTCCAACGCGGGCAGCTGCTCCCGGTACTCCTGGAGCTTGCGCACCTGCGCGGCGTCCTCCGCGAAGACCAGCTTCGCGCGGCAGTGGCCGAGGATGTAGGCCACCGCCTCGCCGATGGACGAGGGGTAGACCGGCACGGAGACGCAGCCGATGGCGAGGGTCGCGAGGTCGCCGACCAGCCACTCGACCCGGTTGGTGGACAGGATGCCCACCATGTCGCCCGGCTTCAGCCCCCGCCGCTTGAGCGCGGTCGCCACGATCAGCGCGCGGCGCAGGTAGCCCTCCCAGGTGATGTCGTGCCAGGTGCCGCGCTCCTTGAAGCGCAGCGCGGGCTCGTCGCCGCGGGTCTCGACCAGGGTCTGAAGGCAGTGGAGCAGGGAGTTTGGACGGTCCATGCAGTGCTTCTAGCGAGGGCGGGCGCGCGGGTCCACCGTGCCGGCTCGCTCGCGCCGATCAGACCTCGATTTGCTCCCAGGACGAGCCCTGGATCTTCCGGATCGCCAGGCCCGCCAGCGCGGCCCGCGAGAGCAGCATCGCCAGCCACATGCCGAAGACGCCCCAGCCGAAGACGAGCCCCAGCAGGGCGGCGAGGGGCAGCAGGAAGACGTACTGCTGGATCACCTGCACGCCCGCGACGAAGCGGGTCGCCCCGGCGCCCAGCAGGCTGAAGACCAGGACCATGGGCAGCGCGTCGACGACCGCGGAGATCGCGAAGAGGCGCAGGGCCGGGCGGGCGGCGTCGATGACGAGGGCGTCGGTGGTGAAGAGGCTGAGGATGGGGTCGGCGAAGAGCCCCATGCACAGGGCCGGGACGATCAGCCCGGCGGTCGCGAGGCGCACCCCGAGCCAGGCGAAGCGTCGGCCCTCCTCCGGCTCGCCCTTGCCCAGGTGGCGGCCCACCAGCGTCGCGCAGGCCAGGCCCATGCCGAGGGCCGGCAGGAAGCCCGTGGAGGCGATGTTCACGAGGATGGTGCCCGCGGCCACGGCGCGGGTGTCGATGAACTCGTGCAGGCGCAGGAAGAGCAGGAAGCCGAACATCAGGAGGATGCCGCGGACCGCTTCGGGCCAGGACAGGCGGAGCATCGACTTGACGCGATCCGGCTTGAGGCTCTCGAAGCGGAAGGGCCGGAAGCGCGCGCGCAGGTCGGGGCGCGCGGCCGTCTGGATCGTGTAGAGCACGGTGCCGAGCACGGCCGCGAGCACGCTCGCCAGGGCGGCGCCCTGCACCCCCATCGCCGGGAAGCCCAGGTTGCCGTAGATCAGCAGCCAGTTGAGCACGACGTTGGCGAGGTGCATGGCCGCGAGCGTGCCCATGTAGACCTTGCTCATGCCGATGCCGTTGTAGAAGCCGCGGAAGCAGTAGTTGGCCGCCACCACCCCCAGGCCCATCAGCCGGATCGCCAGGTAGCCCACGCCGCCCGCGACCACCTGGGTGTCGTCGGAGAGCAGCGGGAAGAGGCTGGGCGCCGCCTGTGCGAAGAGGTAGCCGAGGGGCAAGCCCAGCACCGCGGCCAGCACGAGGCCGGTGTCCAGCGCCGCCCCGACGCCCTCCGAGTCGCCTTCGCCGTCGCGCCGCGAGGCCACCGCCTGCACCCCGGTGCCCACCGCGATGACGAGGTTCGCCAGGACCCAGAACGCGAAGGACCCCAGACCCGCCGCGGCCTGAGCCGCCGGGCCGATCCGCCCGACCATGGCCGTGTCGACGAGGTTCAGCACCGTCTGCGAGGCCATGCCCAGCATGATCGGCACCGCGAGCGCCAGCAGCTGCCGGGAGCGCTCGCGGGGGAACCAGCGTGCGAGGTGCTGCCTCAC
>JAJDAI010000631.1 GCA_029261955.1 Deltaproteobacteria bacterium
TCCTCGGCCTCGATCCGCGCGGCCTCTTCGGCTGCGCGCCGCTCCTCGTCGGAGAGCAGCGCAGCCGCCTCGAGGCGCTCGGCTTCGAGCCGCTCGGCTTCGACTCGCTCGGCTTCGACTCGTTCGGCTTCGACTCGCTCGGCTTCAACGCGCTCGGCTTCGACTCGCTCCTCTTCGGCGACTCGCTCGGCTTCGATTCGCTCGGCCTCGACTCGCTCCTCTTCTGCGAGCCGCTCGGCTTCGATTCGCTCGGCCTCGACTCGCTCGGCCTCGAGCCGCTCTTCTTCCGCATGCTCTTTTTCCGCACGCTCTGCTTCGACGCGCTCCGCCTCCGCGAGCCGCTCGGCTTCCTCGTCGTTCGCACCCGGCAGACCGTCGAGCGTGGGCTGCGCGTCGTCCTCAGCGAGGGTCACCCCGTCGTCGTCGTCCTCGAAGTCGAGCTCCCCATCCGCGGGCGTCGGCGTCGGCGCCACCGTGGACTCGGGGTCCTGCGCGTCCTCCTCTTCGTCCAGCTCGAGGTCGTCCTCGTCCAGCAGCAGCTCGTCGTCGTCGAGCGCCTCGGCCGAGACGTCGCCCAGGGTCGCCGAGGGCTCGAGATCCAGCGTCGACGGAACGCTCAGCGGCGAGGGCACAGGCGCGTCGTCCGTCGTCTCGTCGCCCGAGGAGGGCTCCGCGTCCAGACCGGCCCAGTCCTTCAGGTCGACCGGCCCCGCGGGGCTGCTGGCGAGGTCGCCCTTGATGAGGGCACGCAGCTCGGAGCTGGACTCCGGGCCGTCTTCGGACCAGAGCTCCTCGTCGTCGTTCCAGCCCCCGTCCGAGAGGCTGACCGCGGCCCCGTCCGTGCCCGGCACCCCCTGCAACACGTCCTGCGCGACGGCGTCGGAGGCCTCGGGGCCTGCCATGGGGAAGAGGGTGTCCTCGCGCACGTCGTCGCCCGGCGCGTGCGGGCCCAGCGTGCCCTCGAGGGCGTCCTGGCCCGAGGTCGTGAAGAAGTCCTTCTCGAGGGTCGAGGCCCACTTCGCGTCGTCCGGCGCGGAGGCAGGCACGGCGGCGGCCTGCTCCTCCTCCTCGTCCTCGTTGATCTCCTCGAAGACGAAGAACTCCTCGTCCTCGACCTCCTCCTCGTAGATGAACTCCTCGATGTCGTCGTCTTCGGGCGGCGAGGGCGGAGGCGGAGGCGGCCGCGACTCCTCCGCCGCCTTCCGGGCTCCCCGGACCTTGGCCCGGAGGCGGTGCGCCTCGGGGCTGTTGCCGCTGGCGAGGGCCGAGATGTCCGTCACGGACGAGAGGTCGTCGATGGCGGCGAGGCGGTTCGCGGTGCGCTGCCCGGCGACCTGCGAGCTGCCGGCGCTGCCTAGAAGCAGCGCCTTCAGGGCCTCGGCCAGGTCTTCGGCGGTGTCGAAGCGGTCCGCCGGGTGCGGCGCCAGGAGCTGCCGCAGCACGTCCCCGGACCCGGGCAGCGCCACGTCGGCCCGCGCGAAGGCGTCACCCACCTCGACGCGCGCCACCTTCTCCATGACCTTGAGCATCTTCGGCGCCTTGAAGAGCACCGTGCCCGTCAGGGTTTCGAAGAGGATCGAGCCCATGCTGAAGAGGTCCGACCGGCCGTCCAACGGCTTGCCGAGGACCTGCTCCGGGCTCATGTAGGACGGCGTGCCGCGCACGATCCCCTGAGCGGTCAGCGCCGCCCACGAGGCCGTCGCCCGCGCGATGCCGAAGTCCATGATCTTCACGACCCGGTGCGGGGAGACCATCAGGTTCGCCGGCTTCAGATCCCGGTGCACGATGGTGAGCGGGGTGCCGTCGTCGTCCAGCAGCGCGTGCGCGTAGCCGAGCCCGCGGCAGGCCTGGATCGCGATGTCGAGCGCCTGGGACGGCTCGAGCCCCGCCCCGCCCTGTTGCTTCAGCAGCTCGTCGACCGTGTGGCCGCCGACGTACTCCAGGACCAGCACGTACTGCCCGTCGTACTGCTCGAAGCTCAGCGTCTGCACGATGTTCGGGTGACGCAGCAGCCCGCCGATGGCGGCCTCGCGCATCAGCATCTTGATGAAGGTCTCATCCTCGGCGTACTGAGGCTTGATGATCTTCAGCGCAACGGACTTGCGAAAGCCCTGCGGGCCAGCCTGTTCGGCCAGGCTCACAGTTGCCATCGATCCGCTGCCGAGCAGACGAATCGGTCGGTAGGGCCCCACCTGCTCAGGCAGTGCGGCCTCTTCGTCTTTCTTCGCCATCGCGCGGAGGGACCCCGGGGCCTGTGGCCGCAATCGCGTCACGATACCAACGGTCGGCCCACGATTCGCCTCATGGCGGCGCGGTTTCCTACGGAACTCTCGCGCGTGCACGCGCAGCGGGGTTGATTCGCTGGCTGGACGGCCCGCTCAGTAGGACAGCAGGGCGTCCAGATTCTCGTGGATCCAGTCCTCGGTCCGCGCATGTTCGGGGTGCGCGCGCTCCCGCTCGCGGAACTCCTCGGTGTGCCGCCCGCGGTCCTCCGGGGCCATCAGGGGATCGAGCGCCGCGTGCAGCATTTCGTGGAACACGATGAAGCCGAGCACCTGGGCCGGCACGTCTGGGGCGTCGAGCACCGGATGCACGCGGATCAGCTGGTACTCGGAGTTCCAGGACCCGAGCCGAAGCGAACGACGGACCCGTCCGCGGGGCCCGAAGGACCAGCCGATGCCGCCCGAGAAGCCCCCGGCGAAGAACTGGCCGTTCTGGGTCCGAAGGATTCGTCCGAGGTCGTGGTAGTCGCCCCGTGGCCGCCGAAAGCGAGGCCGCGGGCGACCCATCCGGTCCTGGAAGGACTGCGCGTACTCGTGCACGTAGGCCCGCGCGCTGGGATCCCGCGTCTGGATGAAACGGGCCGCGGCGGAGACGACCGAGTCGTCCGCCAGCGCGAACTGCCGCTGCATCCGCACCGACAGCAGCCCCTCCTCCGCGCGCCTCCAGGACAGAAGCGTGCGTCGGTTGTTGGTTCCGACGAGGTCGATGGGCTCACCGAGCTGCTCAGCGAGCCGTCGATGCAGGCGGGAGAGCGAGCGGGAGCCAACCCAAGGGAGGGGAACCGCGTCCACCGAGGTCGTACCCATGACCTCCGGCAACGGCAAAGACAGCTGTACGGGTACCAGCTCCAGCGGCGACATCAGAATTCCGGTTGGACGCGGTCCCCACCCCCCTGCGAGTGGGTTCGGATTCCTGCCAGCCCCATACCTCATGGAAAAATCCGCCAAGGTAGGCGCGACCGGCTCCACAGGTTTTCTAACATCGCCCGGATCCGGGCGGAAGCGGTTTTGCCGAGTTTCTCCAGAAGGTGGATCTTGCTGAGATCAGTGGAAGATCTCAGGTACTTGCATGATCGCTTCAATGGGGATGATTGTGATCTGCAACTTGATCGGAATCGCTCGGCTTTTCCTCCTCACGGCCCCTTCCGGCGAGCTCGGGAAACGGCCCTCCGACAGGCCCGAGCGGGAGGCTCGGACCTGCCAGGGACCGTTCGGTGTCTGTCCGGTAGTCGGCGGATGCGCGACGCCCGGACTCCGAGCGCTTCCTCAGAAGGGGATGTTCTCCTTCACCTCCGCGAGCTCCTCGCCCTCTCCGGACTGGCGGCCGGACGGCGGGGCCGTGTTGGCGGCGCCCTGCTTGCCCAGCAGGATCAGCTCGTGGGCGGTCAGTTCGGAGCGGCTGTGCTTCACGCCCTCCTTGTCGACGTAGTCGCGGCTCGTGAGCGGACCCTCCACGTACACGGGTGCCCCGCGCGTCACGTAGCGATCGGCCAGCTCGGCGAGCTTGTCCCAGAGCACCACGCGGTGCCAGGTGGTGACCTCCGGCCCGTCCTTGCGGCGGTGGTTGGTGGCCAGGTTCAGGTTCACGACAGGCTTGCCGTTCGCGGTGTGTCGCAGGATGACCTCGTTGCCGACGTGGCCCAGGACGGTGGCTCGATTCCTCGTTCGCATGCTCTCGTTCCTCTCTTTCGGCGACCGACGGGTCGCACATGGCCGGTCGGTAGAGCGAGGGCCATGCCAGCTTCGTCAGTCCGCTCCAAGCATCTGAAAAACAAGAGCGACGCCCTCACCTCGCTCTTAAAGGATCAAAACGGCGACAAGCATCTCGTCAAGCTCTATAGGGGCCTGGGGCAAGCCACTCCGAAAGTCGATCAGCCTAAACCGAAAGCAAAGGGCAAGAAACGGCTC
>JAJDAI010000632.1 GCA_029261955.1 Deltaproteobacteria bacterium
GGGCACGCTGCGCATCGCCGCGCTGGGCGACTCCTTCACCTTCGGCCAGGGGGTCGAGCACGAGCAGTCCTTCCCCTCGGTGCTCGGCCGCGAGCTGCAGGCCCAGGGCGTGCCGACGGAGATCCTGAACTTCGGCGTGCCCGGCCACGGCACCCCGCAGGAGCTCGCGATGGCGAAGGCGCGGGTCGCGCCGCTGAAGCCGGACCTCGTCCTCATCAACGTCTTCGTGAACGACATGACAGTCGAGGAGTCCTTCTGCGCCTACGGCAAGGGCGGGAACCGCTTCACGGCCTTCCTGCTGCGGGACGTCTACTCCGCGCGCCTGGTCTTCATGCTGAGCGGGCCGCTGCGGGCGAAGTGGGCGAAGCCGCCGGCGCTGCAGTCCGAGACCCCGGGCGAGCGCTTCGTCGACTCGCTGAAGCAGCTCAAGGCCCTCGGCGAGCAGGAGGACTTCCTCGTCGCCGCGGTGCTGCTGACCGATCGCGACATGTACCTCGACAGCCACCTCTGCCGGAACTGCGAGATCCCCCACGACCTCGTGGGCAAGGCGGGCGTGCACGTGCTCGACATGAGCCCCGTCTGGCTCCAGCTCCAGACGGACATCGCCGGCAACTTCATCCCCGGGGAAGACCACCTGAGCGTCGCGGGCAACGAGCTGATGGGCAAGGCCCTCGCCGGCGCCCTGGCCTCCTGGCCGGACCTGCGCACGCGGGGCTTGTAGCGGGCGGGCTCAGGGCCGGAGCACGATCACCCGGCCCACCGCCTCGACCCGCTCGATGAGCGGCCGGCCGAAGAGCGCCTCCGTGAGCTTCGAGGCACGCGGCGGCGGCAAGGGCACCGCCAGGTGCCAGTCCGCGACCGACGCGCCCGGCACACCGAGGCCCGCCAGGGCGTCGCCGGCTCCATAGACCCGGTAGTGGTCGTCCTCGAAGGAGTGCGGCGGCACCGGCCAGGGGCTGCTCCCGCCGATGGAGAAGGAGCCGCGCATCAGGCTCCCGAGGGCCGGCTCGTGCTGCGTGCGCAGACCGACCTCGAAGAGCAGGGCGTGCTCGTCGGCTGCGCGCAGCGCCTCGGCGGAGACCACCCGGCCCATCGGCGCCCCGGGGAAGGGCCCGTCGGGCCGCTGCACGGCGTAGGGCAGCACCGGGCGGCGCAGCAGCACGTCGGGCTCCAGGCCCAGTCCCGCCAGCTCGTTGGGGTGCACCAGCCAGGCGCGGTGCACGGCGAAGAGCCAGGTCTTCGGGCCGATGAAGTCCACGAGGCGGCGCTTGGTCTCCAGCTCCACCCGCTCGAGGCTGAGGAAGCGCGCGCCGAAGTCCCCTGCCCCGCCGACCCCCTGCCACAGCAGCCCCACCGCCAACAGCGCCGCGGCCGCCCGCGCCGGGCCGCCCCGCCGCGCCAGGTCGATCACGGCCGCCCCCACCAGGCCGAAGAGCGGGATGGCGAGGGGCAGGAAGACCCGCGTCGACAGGTCGCCCCGCATGCGCATGACGACCGGCAGGACGATGAAGAGCAGCACCCCGCCCAGGGCGATCCGGGCCGCCGGTTCGCGCCGCGCGAGCAGGGCCAGGGCCGCGACCAGCAGCGTCCCCCAGACCACGACCCAGGCGACGGAGCCGTAGACGGCGCTCAGGTAGATCTGGAAGCGGGCGGGCTCGGGGGCGAAGACCGCGACTGCGGCGAGACCCAGGGCCACAGCGGCCGGCAGCCGGGGAAGCGCCTTGAGCAGCAGCGCGGCCACCGCCGTCGGGCCGAGCAGGGACAGGGACTGGGCCAGGGCGACGACCGCGGGCCCCCAGGGCGGCGGACCGGGCGGGCCCCCGGCGGCCTGCGCCTCGCGGATCCCGGGGATCCAGAGGCTCGCCCCCGGCCCGCCCAGCAGGCGGCCCCACTCGGGCCGGCGCAGGAAGAGCACCGCCAGTGCTGCCGCGCAGCCCACGAGCAAGCGGCCCGGCTTCGTGTCCCAGGTCCCCTCGCGCGCCCGTGCCTCCCAGGCGTGGACCGCGAGGAAGACCAGGGCCAGGGCCGCGACGGAGTCCTTGAGCAGGATCGCGGCCACGAACCACAGGACGGCCGTCTTCCGGCCCCGGAGCAGGGCGAGGTCCCCGGCCAGCAGCAGCGCCGCGCCGAGCAGGTCGAACTCGCCCAGGTGCCAGGTGTTGAAGAGCGCGGCGGGCGTGAGCAGGACCAGCACCACCGCGGCGGCCGCCCCGGGCAGCTTCGCGCGCTCGGTGAGCCAGGTGGTCGCCACGAAGGCGAAGGGCACCGCGACCAGGCCCTTGAGCACCGGCAGCCAGGGGTCGAGCGGGGTGCCGAGCGCGGCCAGCAGCTTCACGAGGGCCATGGAGCCGGGCCGGAAGCTCAGCGCGTGCACCGGGGCGGCGAGGTAGTGACGCCCCAGGATGCTGCTCCAGGGCTGGCGCTCGGCGATGTCGAAGGCCAGCCAGGCGCTGAACTCGGCGGTCGCGCGCCAGCCGATGAGCGCGAGGATCAGGGCCACGAAGGCTGGCAGGGCGGCACGCTTCATCGCCGCGCCTCGGGCCAGACGACGGGGCTCAGGCTGAGCTTCAGTCCGCCGGTGCGCCCGTCGAGGCGCAGGCGCGCGGCCTGCACGATCCGCCCGTCCTCACGCTGGAAGGCGCAGACGTAGCCCAGGCCGGGGCCGACGGTGGGCACCCGCAGCTCGAAGGGACCCGCATCGAGCTCGGCCCGGGCGAGCACCAGGGCCTGGCCGTCGCCGGCGCCGCAGTCGTTGACGCTGGCGACCAGCTCGACCGCGCCCGCCCCCGCCACGCTGCCGCGCAGGGTCACGCCCGGCGCCTGGCGGCCGAGCAGCAAGGACGCGAGCAGCGCGAGGCCGAAGCCGATGCCGGCGGCGCGGAGCAGCCCCTTCACGAGCCGCCCCCGATCTCGAAGATCCCGCAGCCGCTGGCCGCGAAGACCACGCCCGACTCGTCGTCCAGGCCCACGCCCCGCAGCAGGGAGCCCACGTGCACCCGGGAGAGCTCCCGGACCTCCGGCCCGTCCGTCGCGTAGCCGATGACCGCGCCGTCGCCGTAGTCCGCCACCCAGAGGCGCCGCCGCACCGGATCCCAGGCCACGTCCCGCGGGAAGGGCCCGGTCTCGAGGCTCTGGGTGCGGGTCCAGCTGTCCAGGTCGTAGACGTCGAGCCGGCCGGCGATGGGGTTCGTGACGAAGAGCCGCCGGGATTCGGGGTCCACGGCCACGCCGATGGCGGGGTGGAAGAGCTCGAGGTGCCGGGTGTGCTCCATGGAGGCCTCGTCCACCTCCACGATCGCGAAGCGGGCGAAGTCGAAGAGCGCCGGCACGTAGATGCGGCCCGTCGCCGCGTCCGTGGTCACGTAGTCCGACATCTGCATCTTGCGGCCGCCGGTCGACGTCGCGCGCAGGGGCTCGAGGCTGTCGAGATCGTAGACCTCGGCCAGCGGGTTGCCGCCGGTCCGGTTGGGCACGTAGGTCAGCACGAGGCGCCGGCGCGCGGCGTCCACGGAGGGGTTGCCGGGCTCGTAGGCCAGGGCGAGCTTGCGGGTGATCTCGACCCCGCGCCGCCCGGTCGCCAGCTCCCAGAGCCCGTGCTGCCCCGCGCCGATGACCTGCACCAGGAAGCGGCCGGTCTGCGCGTCCCGCTCCAGCCGCTCGGGCCAGAGCGGACCGCCCTCGCCCTCCCGGACGACCCGCGTGCGCAGGCGCTGGCAGGGGTCCTGCCGGTCGATGAGCTCGACGAAACCGCCGCGCTTGTCCCAGCGCTTGAAGCTGGCCAGGGCGGCGCCGGTCTCGGGGTCGCCGACGACGTCGTAGGGGTGCACGCTGCTGTACTCGCCGCCCTCCCCGTGCCGGTCGAGCAGGACGCGGGCGCCCCCGTCCGCGATGACCGCGGCGCAGTCCTCCGCCGAAGGCCCGCCCTTGAAGGTCATCGTGCGCACGAAGCCGACGTAGAAGAGGAGCCAGCACGCGATGAGCAGCGTGGGGGCCGGCAGCCCGCGGGCGCGCAGGGGACCGCCGGCGGCGACGAGGGCTCCCAGCACGGCGACCGTGCCCGCGAAGACCAGCGGCTCGATGCCCCAGTGCACGACGATGTAGGTGGGGAGGATGAGGGCGATGCAGGCCAGCGGAAGCTGCACGACGAGGCGGCGGGGGTCCTGGGGCGCGGCGATGTGGCGCAGCGGGATGGCAGCGAAGGCCGCGGCCAGCAGCCACCCGATCCCGGTGGCCAGGGCCGAGGACGACAGCCCCATCGTGAGGGCCAGCAGGTAGCGCAAGGCGACCGGCAGGACGAGCGCGGCCGCGGCGAAGAGCGCGCCGCGGGCCAGGACGCGGTGCCCCGGGACCTCGAAGTCCAGGCGCGGCCAGAACAGCCCCACCGCGACCACGAAAGCCGCCACCACGCCGCCCAGGACGAGCGCCAGCTGCCAGCCGCCGGCCAGCAGCGCGACGCGCCCGAGGACCAGCGCGGCCCAGGCCAGGGCGAGCCCCGTGGCGAAGCGGAGCAGGCCCTCCCGCGAGCGCGCCTGCCAGCCGAGGCGCAGCACCACGAAGGCCCAGGCCACGGCGAGCGGAGGCTGCGAGCGAGGCTCCTCCCAGCGGCGCAGGGACTCCGCAGGCAGCAGCGCCCAGAGCTCCACCAGCAGGTGGGCCACGAGGAAGCCCACCGTCACCGCGACGGAGCCGAAGACCGCCAGGCCG
>JAJDAI010000633.1 GCA_029261955.1 Deltaproteobacteria bacterium
AGCGCCGACGCGGCCAGCCAGCCCAGGGCCTCGCGGCTGACCGACAGGTCCACGCCCGTCGCGAGCGCCGCCGCCCCGAGCGAGAGCGCGCCCACCGCCACCGCCACGCCGGAGAAGCCCAGCACGTCCAGCTCGGCGCCGAGCCGCCGCCCCACGAGCAGGTAGCCCGCCATCGCCGCGCAGCCGAGCAGCGCCAGGCCGTCGCCGAGCAGCGCGTCCACGCCGCGGCCCAGGTCCGTGCCCCCGATGGTCGTCACCCCGATCGCAGCCAGGGCCAGGGCGACCCACAGCCGCGTGCCGGGCCGGTCGTGGCCAGTGATCAGGCCGTGCAGGGCCAGCAGCAGCGGCGTCGCCGTGACGAGGGTGACCGAGGCCGCGATGGTGGTCAGCTCGAGGGAGGCGACCCAGCTGCCGAAGTGCAGCCCGTAGAGCAGGCCCGCGGCGACGGCGTGCCGCAGCAGCCTCGGTGTCAGCCGCCCGGCGCGAAAGGAGCGCAGGGTCCAGGGGGCGAGCAGCACCGAGGCGATGGCGAGCCGCACGCCGGCCGAGACCAGCGGGTGCGTCGGCTGCGCGAGGCGAAAGAAGATCGCCGCGAAGGAGATCGCAGAGACCGCGACCAGCAGCGCGGCGGGGACGAGGGGGCGAGCGGCCACGGCGGCGAACCGTAGCGCAGGCAACTCAACGCGTCAGAGCAGCCAGAAGAGAACCAGCATGACCAACACCGGGCCTGCGGCGAACATCAGCGCGGGCATCCACTCGCGCATCGGCCGGGCCTCGGGGGTGTTCTTCGCGTAGCGGGGGTCCCGCGTCAACTCGTGCCTCCTGGGCGGAATTCGAACTGTCCGAATCCCACTACGTACCAAGGGCGTGTGAGGCGGTGAAGGGTCTTTCTGTTCCGGCGGCGCTTTTCTTGCTCAGCCCACCGGCGTGAAGGCGGAGAGCCCCTTGACGTTGGGGTCGACGCCCAGCGCGGTGCCGAGCTCCGGGAAGGCGCGTTGCGCGCAGTCCTGGCGGGGGCAGAGGCGGCAGCTGACGCCGATCGGTGCGGCGCCCTCGATGCGATCCAGGTCGTAGTGGTCGGCGTAGACGACCGGCCGGGGACCGTCCCCCGCGGCGCGCAGATCCGGCACGCTCCAGCCGAGGCCGATGGCGTGCATCGTGTGCTGCGTGTGGTAGCCGCCGCGGCCCTTGGGGATCGTCGTGGCGACGCAGAAGAAGTGCTTGCCGTCGGGCATCGCCGACATCTGCGCGCGGTAGCGCCCCGGCGTCAGGAAGGCCTGGAACACGTTCCAGAGCGAGCAGGCGGCGCCGAAGCGCGCGAAGCGGATCCCGGTGGCGCTGAACTTCTTGCTGATGTTCCCCGCGACGTCCACGCGCACCATGTGCAAGGGCAGGCCCTCGGCGCCGGGCCGCCGCAGCGAGGTCAGGCGGTGGCAGGTCTGCTCGATGCTGGTCCGGAAGCGGTGCCCCAGGAGCTCGATGTCGTAGCGGACCTTGCGTGCGGCCTCCAGGAACGGCTGGTAGGGCATGACCACGGCCGCCGCGAAGTAGTTGGCCAGGGCCACACGCGCGAGGTTGCGGGAGTCCGCCGTGCTGAGCTGGGCCTTCGCCACGAGCTCGTCGATGGCGTCCCCGCAGAGCAGCAGCCCGATCTGGTTGGCCAGCTGGAAGTTGCGCGTGCGCGGGGGCAGCATCTCGGAGATCGTGAGCTCCCGCCGGTCCGGGTCGAAGCGGCGTACGGCCGTGGAGTCCTCGCCCACCCGCACGATGCGCACGTCGACCATCAGCTTCTCGGTCAGGAAGCGGCGCAGGCCCGACTGGAGGTCCTGGTGGTTGAGCTTGGCCTTGCGCCACAGGTCCTCGGCCGCGGACTCCAGGATCGGGAAGTGGTTCCACTGGCCCTGGATGAGGTCGCTGACCTCCTCGCTCGGCAGCTGCCCGAGGCCCATGAACTCGACCCCGTCCACCGAGGCCCCCTCCACCTCCGCGCGCGACGCCCGCCCCGCCCGGTAGGCCGCGAAGAGCGTGCGCACCGCCCGCGCCACCTGGGGCGAGGTCGACACGAAGTCGGTGATGTCGGTGTTGACGAGGTGACTCTCCTCGAAGAGCCCGTCGGCGAAGACCTCCATCAGGTCCTTCTCCAGCCGCTCGTCGTCGTCCTGGCTGAAGCTGCCGACGTCGATGCCGAAGTTCTGGGCGAGCTTGATCAACAGCGGGGCCGTGAGCGGGCGCTTGTTGTGCTCGATGAGGTTCACGTAGGACGCGGAGATGCCCAACTTCTGGGCCATCTGCACCTGGTTGAGGCCCTGGCGTCGCCGCAGGGCGCGCACCCGGGCCCCGAGCTTGGGGGAGGATGTCATGGTCCTCTTGTAAATCGATGACGGCTTTACAGCAAGAGTAATGACAACTCATTACAACGTAACCGTGCAACGGTGCGACTTCCTATTGCCAGTCGGGGAAAGAAGGTCAAGTCTTTACTCAGACCCTGGCTGGAGCCGAAATGACCCCTGGCACCCACAGCAACCGCCCCATCACCCAGTGCACCCGCGTACTCGGCCCCATCCGGCCCGGCTACGAGGCGGTCCTGTCCCGCGACGCGCTGGACTTCGTGGCGGCCCTGGCGCGCTCCTTCGGACCGCGGATCTCCGAGCTGTTGACCCTGCGGCGCGTGGCCCAGAGCCGGTGGGACGCCGGCATGAAGCCCCACTTCCGGGCCGAGACCGCGAACATTCGCGAGGGCGACTGGACCTGCAACCCGCTGCCGGCCGACCTCCAGGACCGCCGGGTGGAGATCACGGGCCCCGTCGACCGCAAGATGATCATCAACGCGCTGAACTCCGGCGCGAACGTCTTCATGGCGGACTTCGAGGACAGCACCGCGCCCACCTGGGACAACCAGGTCGAGGGGCAGATCAACCTCTTCGACGCCATCCGGCGCCAGGTCGACTTCAACCACCCGGACACCGGCAAGCGCTACGCGCTGAACGCGCAGACGGCGACCTTGATGGTCCGGCCGCGCGGCCTGCACCTCTTCGAGGCGCACCTGCAGGTGGACGGCAAGCCCTGCCCGGGGTCGCTCTTCGACTTCGGCCTGTACTTCTTCCACAACGCCGCCGAGCTCCTCGCCCGCGGCAGCGGCCCCTACTTCTACCTGCCCAAGCTCCAGTGCCGCCTCGAGGCGCGCCTCTGGAACGACGTCTTCCTCTTCGCCCAGGACGCGCTCGGCATCCCGCGCGGCACCATCAAGGCGACGGTGCTGGTCGAGACCCTGCCCGCCTCCTTCGAGATGGACGAGATCCTCTGGGAGCTGCGCGAGCACAGCGCCGGCCTGAACTGCGGGCGCTGGGACTACATCTTCAGCCTCATCAAGACCCTGCGCGAGGACCCCCAGTTCGTGCTGCCCGAGCGCGGCCAGGTCGGCATGACCGCGCACTGCATGCGCTCCTACACGCGCCTCGTCATCAAGACCTGCCACCGCCGCGGCGTGCACGCCATGGGCGGCATGGCGGCGCAGATCCCGATCAAGAGCGACCCCGTCGCCAACGACGCCGCGCTCGAGAAGGTCCGCCAGGACAAGCTGCGCGAGGTCACCGACGGCCACGACGGCACCTGGGTCGCGCACCCGGGCCTGGTCGCCCTGGCCCGCGGCGTCTTCGACGACAACATGCCCACCGCCAACCAGATCCACCGGCAGCTCGAGGACCTCGTGGTCACCGAGGCGGACCTGCTGACGGTGCCGACGGGGACCATCACCGCCGAGGGCGTGCTGATCAACGTCGACGTGGGCATCCGCTACCTGGCCGCCTGGCTGGCCGGCAACGGCTGCGTGCCGCTGAACAACCTGATGGAGGACGCGGCCACCTCCGAGATCTCCCGGACCCAGCTCTGGCAGTGGGTGCGCCACGGCGCCGCCCTCGAGGACGGCACGGTGATCACCGCGGAGTACGTCGATGGCGTGCTCGCGGGCGTCATCGAGACCCTCCGGGCCGAGCTCGGCGAGGCCTACGACAGCTCGACCTACCCCGCCGCGGCCACGCTCTTCGGCCAGCTGGTCACCGACCGGCACTTCCACGAGTTCCTGACCCTGCCTGCCTACGAGCAGATCCAGACCCAGATCGCCTGAACCCTCCCCCCCTCGCGACACACCCACGTGCGCGCCGGCAGGCGCGCGCTGAAGGAGCCGCCGTGCCCAACGCTTCGCAGAACACCCCCACGACCTCCCGCGCCCACGCCGTCTCGGCCCCCAACGTCGACAACAGCGACTGGGCCGCGGTCACCGGCCCCGTGGCGAAGGGCCGCTACGACGGCATCCTGCGCCCCTACACCATCCCCGAGGTGCTGCGCCTGCGCGGCTCCGTGCTCATCGAGCGCACCCTCGCCCGTCGCGGCGCCGCCCGCCTCTGGCAAGGCATGACCACCACCCCCTACGTCAACGCGCTCGGCGCGCTCACGGGCAACCAGGCGGTGCAGATGGTGCGGGCCGGCCTCCCGGCCATCTACCTGTCCGGCTGGCAGGTCGCCGCGGACGCGAACAGCTCCGGCCAGATGTACCCGGACCAGAGCCTCTACCCGGTCAACTCGGTGCCGGACGTGGTCCAGAACATCAACCAGGCGCTGCAGCGCGCCGACCAGATCGAGCACGCCGAGGGCGAGATGACCCGCGACTGGTTCGCGCCGATCGTGGCCGACGCCGAGGCCGGCTTCGGCGGCAAGCTCAACGCGTTCGAGCTGATGAAGTCGATGATCGTGGCTGGCGCCGCGGGCGTGCACTTCGAGGACCAGGTCGCGGCCGAGAAGAAGTGCGGCCACCTGGGCGGCAAGGTGCTCGTGCCCACGAGCCAGTTCATCAACACCCTGGTCTCCGCCCGCCTCGCGGCCGACGTCATGGGTGTGCCGACGATCCTCGTGGCCCGCACCGACGCCAACTCCGCGAAGCTGCTGATGTCGGACATCGACGAGCGCGACCACGAGTTCATGACGGGCGGTCGCACGTCGGAGGGCTTCTACAACATCAGCGGAGGCCTCGACTGCGCCATCGCCCGCGGCCTGGCCTACGCGCCCTACGCCGACCTGGTGTGGTGCGAGACCGGCAAGCCCGACCTGGACGAGGCGCGCCGCTTCGCCGAGGCCATCCACGCCGAGTTCCCCGGCAAGATGCTGGCCTACAACTGCTCGCCCAGCTTCAACTGGCGCAAGCACCTGGACGACGCCACCATCGCCAGGTTCCAGACCGAGCTCGGGGCCATGGGCTACAAGTTCCAGTTCGTCACGCTGGCTGGCTTCCACGCCATCAACAGCGCGATGTTCGATCTGGCCCAGGACTACGGCCACCGCGGCATGACCGCCTACGCCAACCTCCAGGACCGCGAGTTCGACGCGGTCGACCGCGGCTACACGGCGGTCAAGCACCAGCGCGAGGTCGGCACCGGCTACTTCGACCTGGTCGCCAACACGATCACGGCGGGCACGGCCAGCACCACGGCGCTCGGCGACAGCACCGAGAACGAGCAGTTCTGAGCTGAGTTCCCGGCAGAACACGTCGACGGCCTCGTCCCCATCGCTGGGGGCGGGGCCGTCCTCCTTCAGCGCCGCCGGGTCCGTCCGTCGGCTACCGTCGGCCGCCGTGTCCGACCCCACCGAGCTCGATCCCGTCAAGTCCGCGCTGCGCGCGTCCTGTTGGGCCGCGATCCGGACGAGCGAGGTGGCCCGCTTCCCGGGGGTCGAGGGGCGGATCCCCAACTTCGTGGGGGCCGAGGCGGCCGCGAAGCGCCTGGCTGAGTCCCCGCTCTTCACCGAGGCGCGGGTGCTCAAGGTCAATCCGGACTCGCCGCAGCGCCCCGTGCGGCACGCCGCCCTGAAGGCCGGCAAGCTGCTCGTGCTGCCCGTGCCTCGGCTGCAGGAGGACGACCCCTTCCTGCTGCTCGATCCCGAGGTCCTGGGCCCGAAGAACCTCTGGCGTGCCTCGTCCATCGCCGGCGCCTTCGAGTTGGGCACGCCCACCCGCCTGGAGGACGTGCCTCCGCTCGACCTCATCGTCACCGGCTGCGTCGGCGTGACGGCCGAGGGCGCGCGGCTCGGCAAGGGCGGTGGCTACTCCGACGTCGAGTACGCCCTGCTCCGCCAGGCGGGGCTGGTGCACGCCGACACGCCCATCGTCACGACCGTGCACAGCTGCCAGGTGTTGCCCGACGGCGCGATCCCGATGACGGCCCACGACATCTCGCTGGACCTCATCGTCACCGAGGCGGCCGCCATCCCCTGCGCCCGGCCCTTCGAGCGGCCCGAGGGGCTGCTGGAGGCGCACCTCAGCGACGACAAGGCTGCCTCCATCCCCGTCCTCGCGCAGCGCTGAGCCGCCTGTGCGCCGCCCGGGCCGCGGGCCGCTGCTCATGGTCGGCGCGAGCCTGGCGTTCACGGCCATGGTCGGCTTCGTCAAGGTCGCCCGCGCGGAGCTGGATCCCCTGACCGTCATGGCCTTCCGGGGCGCCATCGCCGTGCCCCTGGCGGCGCTGCTGGTCCGTGAGCACGGCTTCCGCCTGCGCGGCCACCGCGTCTTCGCGATCCGGGCCCTGATGGGCTTCTGCGCGATGTTCTGCTTCTACACCGCAGCGAAGGGGCTGACGCTCGCGGACATGACGCTGCTCACCCGGACGCAGCCGATCCTGCTGGCGCTGCTGGCGCCGCTGGTCCTGGGTAAGGCGGAGCGGGTCGGCTGGTCCATCTGGGTGCTGCTGGCCTTTGGCGTCGCGGGCACGGCCATCCTCATCGCACCCGATCTGGCCGTGGGCTCGGTGTGGGGGCTCTGGGCCATCGGCGCGACGTTCTTCTCCGCTGGCGCGCACCTGGCCGTGCGCGCGCTGCGGGAGAGCGACCACGCGGTGACGATCGTCTTCTGGTTCCAGATCTTCGTGACGGTGCTCGCGTTCTCGATCCTGGCGCTGCGGGGGGAGCTGTCGATCCCCGAGGCGTCGCTCTGGCCCTGGCTGCTGGGCGCGGGCGTGACGGCGACCGCAGGGCAGATCATGATGACCGGGGCCTACCACTCCGATCGCGCGGCGGTGGTCGGGGCCGCGTCCTACACCGGGCCCGTCTGGGGCGTGCTCGGGGACGTGATCTTCTTCGCCGCCCTGCCGTCCGCCAGCGAGCTCGGCGGCGGGGCGCTCATCGTCGGCGCGGGGCTGTGGCTTGTCTTGCGCGGCGATCGCGATCAGAGTGAGCGGCCCACGAGCCCACCCCGGACCGAGACATGAGCCTGCCTGAGATCGACGAAGCCACCCGCACCGAGCTGGAAGCCGCTGCCTTCCGCCGCCTGGTCGCGCACCTGCGCACCCGCGACGACGTGCAGAACATCGACATGATGAACCTCTTCGGCGCGTGCAGGAATTGCCTCGGCAACTGGTACAAGCAGGCCGCCGCCGAGCGCGGGATCGA
>JAJDAI010000634.1 GCA_029261955.1 Deltaproteobacteria bacterium
ACCGCCGGTCGTCAATCTCCTTCGCGACACCCTTGAAAGGGGTCCCATCCTTCTTCTGGTCCATGAAGCGGCCTGTGTCGACATCCCGCTTCACCCAGTTGCCATTCGGACCTTGCGTCTGGGTGCGGTCGCGAACTGCACCCTTGCGGTGCCCCTTGCCAGTATTACGTGCCATTGCCTTGTTTCTACGCGACCTTCAAGTCGCCAATAACTCGCCCATACACGTCCCGAGCATGGACCTCGACCGAAACTCTGCGGCCCTGCACTCGGTTACGCAGCCGAGCGGTTGCCGCAGCAGCTCCTTGTGTCCCCGCCTCGGGAGCGTTCAGACTCCTCAGACGAACGCGTTCTACGTCGTTGTAGGTGTAGGCGTTGCCGTAGGCATCGTCGACGTCGAGCACGAGCGTGTCGCCGTCGACCACCCTTAGGACGTGGCCGACGATGCGGTCTTTCCGGGCCATGACTGAGTCTCCTGAGCACCATGCTCACCGAGACACTGGGGGCTCCAGCCCTCTCGGTCAAACCAAAAACCGTTTGTAATTCAAACATGGTGGTGGACCCGACGAGTTGGAAAGGCCAACCTGTTTGTCTTGACAACATGTTTGAAATACCGACATCAGATCCCCCACGAGTCGGAAATACCGACTACGCTGGGAGCGTGGATAACGGAGCCGACGAACGCCTCTACAGCGTGGTAGCGACGAGACTGCGCGAAGCACGACGGCGCGCAGAGATGTCGCAGGACGCAGTGGCCGCGGCCACAGGACTGAAGCGGTCCTCGATCGCGAACTTCGAGCGAGGTCGACACCATCTGCAGCTCCACAAGCTCTATCGGTACGCGCAGGCCGTCGGCGTCGAGACCGCGGAGCTATTCCCCTCGCTGACGGAACTTGCCGACGGGGACCTGGGCGCGAAGCAGAGAATCCAGCTAGGTAGCGAAACCGTCGAAGTGCCGAGTCATCAGGCTGCCTTCGTGCGGGAGATCCTCGGAAGGGGGCGATGATGCCGAAGAGACGCCGGTCTCGAGCGGAACGAGAGGCGGAGGATCTTCTTGCCCAGAATGGGGTGAGCGAGCCGTCAGTAGACGTTGAGGCCCTTGCCAGAGCCCAGGGCGCCGAGGTCCGCTTCGTACAGGCAGACCCGAAGCTATCTGGGATGCTCGCTCGCGAGGACGGACGAATCGTGATTGGGGTCAACGCCTCGCATCACCGCAATCGGCAACGCTTCACGATCGCGCACGAACTGGGGCACTTGGTCCTTCACCTCCGAGGGAGGCAGCAACCACTCTTCGTGGACGAACGCATGGTCTACTTCCGCGATGAGGTGTCCTCGCGAGCCGTAGATCAGGAGGAAATCCAGGCCAATACCTTCGCCGCGGCGTTGCTGATGCCGCGCTCGTTCCTTCTCGCGGACCTTCGGGGCCGAGATCTCGATATCAACGACGACATTGAAGTCTCGCGTCTGGGCCGGCGATATGAGGTCAGCGTCCAGGCACTGAGCATTCGCCTCTCATGGCTCGGCCTCGTTGACGGCCTTCCACCCGTTCGGCGGTAGCGCCATCGAACTTGAGCCGATGGAACCTTCGTGGCCCGCGCGGCTCCCTGGAAAGCCGCAGATGCCCGTCCTCGGGCGCCGCGGGGCGTTGTTGCACGGCGTTGTTGCACGGCTCGGAACACCGCCGGAGTTGCCCTTCGGCAGCGCGATTCTCAGTCGCGGATCGCCTCCGACTTCGGCATTCCGAACTCGGTGATCCGGTTGACCACAAGAACGCCGATCAGCGCCTCCCGCTTCTGGCCTTCGAACGTCCGCGCTCGTAGTCGGTCTCCGACGAGCTGTTTGAAGCGGAACATCCCGTTCTCAGCCCGAGCTTGCTGATGTGCCCCGGACTCCTTCCTCCGCTGCCGTCTACCTATGTCGGCAATCCTCGCGAGGGCCTCATTCCGTTGCTGCCAGGCTCCTGCTGCCGGCTGCGCCGGGGAAGCTGTTCGCCTGGGAGGAATGACGACCTCGACGGCCGGAGTTCCTGCCGCATCCAGGGCCTCGTAGAACGCCCTGGTGTCGTAGGCTCCATCGCCCCGAAAGGACGCAACGGGAACGGAGAGCTGCTTGAGCAGCCCCTTACCCACGGAGGCGTCGTCCTTGCCGCTCTCGGTGAGGGCGGACGCCACGATGAAGCCATGGCTATCGACGCCGAGGTGGAGCTTCCGCCAGCTCCGCCGGCGCTTCGAGACGTGGTGCTTGAAGGCGTGCCACTCACCGCCCCCGATGACCTTCAGGCCAGTCGAGTCGATGACCAGGTGCAGCGGACTCTCGTCCTCCCTGGCAAGGCGCGGCACCTCAAGGGTGCTGCCCCGCCGAGACAGCGTCGTGTGGTCCGGGGTCTTCAAGTCGAGGCCCATCAGGCGGAGCAACGATGCGACGAATCCCTCGGTCTGGCGGAGCGCGAGGTGGAAGATGGTGCGCAAGGTCAACGCCGTGAGAATGGCCAGGTCGGAGTAGCGCCGCTGACCGCCGGGGCGTCCGGAGGGTGGTGCATTCCACGCGTCGATCGCGTCCTCATCGAACCAGACCGCGAGATCGCCCCGACGTCTCAGCGAGTTCTCGTAGGCCGTCCAGTTTGTCACGCGATACTTCGTCTTGTACTTCGGTGAGACCCTGCTCTTCGTCCTGGCGGCCATCGCTTCTCCTCCGGCGTCCTGCGCAGTTCCCGAGGATCCTCCGGGCTCAGCTTCAGGGTCAACTCGAGCCGTGCACCAACGCCCTGCTGAGCGCGTGCAACGCTGTCGGTAGCCGTCGCGCTGACTTCCCCACCCTTCCCAGCCACAGGAGAACGCCCTCATGTCCGCCTTCCGTCTTGTCAGCCCCTCGATCATCGCGTGCGACGACGTGTGGACCCGCGGTACACGGGGCATGCCCGTGATCCTGGGCGTCTTCGGACGCCTGGGCGTCGACAGACTCCCAGCGGTGGTCGACGGGATCTGGGTCTTGCTCACCGGGCGGTTCATCTACGAGGGCACGGCAGCGGAACTCGAGGCCGCGATCGCATTTCCCGTCGAGCTTGCTATCGGGTTCCGCCCGGAGGGGGGCGAGACAGAGATCTTCTCCAGGCCGTCTTTTGATATGGCCCTGCCCGGCGGCCCCGCGACGATGCACTCCCTCTCAGGCCTCCCCGTCGAAGCTGAAGGCTGGCACGAGCTCGTGTTCCTCGTGGAGGGCGAGGAGCGGGCGACCTACTCGATCGAGGCCCACCTGCTGCCCGAGTCCCCGAAGGAGCGCCTCACCGAGGGCCACGGGATGCTGATGGGAGTCGAGCAGGGCCTGCACTTCACCGGGGCACACCGCTGGTAGCGCTAGTCGCACCGTGCGGTGTGCCCGCCTCGAGCCGGCGATCATGGCGTTGGGGGGGAACCGCCACCCGACCCGAGGCGAACACTTCAGCACCGTAGCGAGCGCACTGGGGGCTGCGAGAGCAGTTGGGTTGGCGTCGAGGAGGATCGGAGGACGTCGCCAGAACGGACCGGGACGGGCGGCGCCGGCGAAAACTCTGAGCCCCGAGGGCCTCTTCACCATCGCCGGCTCGTGGCATCCCTCGCTGCGCGGCGGTGCGAGTCCCCCGGGTTGTCCGGGGGATTCGCCGCTGCACTGCAACGGGGTGCGCAGCACCCGCAGCCGTCGCCGCCACCGGGGTAGCCACCACCGCTGCGCCTTCGCCCGCAGCCGCAGAGGAGGCGCCTCATGGGCTCAGACCGGGCCCGGCTCGAAGTAGATGGGTTTCTCCTCACTGCTGGCGGGGATGACCAGTGTGCCCGCGAGCACGATCCCGATCCGGCCGTCCCCTCGAAGCCAAAGGTCTTTGACCCGGGACAAGGGAACGGCAACGCGCCGGGAGCCGTGCTTGAGGCTCAGCTCGGACTTCGTGACCCCGACTAGATCGATGGGCCGCTCGTACAGCGTTGCTCGGCGTCGCGCCGCTTCCGCAATTGCCTGCTCTTCCCTAATGCGCCCCAGGGCATCGTTCTTCGGAGGTCGCGGCCCCATGTAGAACTCGGAGGTGACTCGACGTTCCGCCCCGAGATCACGTTGGGCTGACCCGAGAACGCAATTGGTCTCGCGCTCATCGGCTCTCGCCTGGACTCGCCTGCTTTCGTGGAGCAGTTCGAGGGCGAGAAGATACGCATGCCGGCTCGTGTCCATCAGGTGTGCCTCTACGTCTGGCGGGCTCATGGCCGTCTTGCCGTTGTCAGTGCGGCGGTAGAATTCTATTCCGGGGGCACCTTGCCTCCATACTGAGGCGACTCCCGCGGCCAGCGGGGGGGCATCAAGCGCGACCACCGAGGCTCCGTCAGTCCAGGTAAGCGGCTTCCATGTAAAGGCGTAGCCCGTAGGCTGCACGAGTGGACGGACGGAGTGGTCCAGGAATTCCATGAACGCGTCCGGGTCCGGGACGCCCGGGACGGCCGTGGCGACCCTCCAGGCTGTCGCATCGTCCGCCTCTGCCACCCCGTAGAGGAGCGTTCCTCCGAGCGTGTTGGCGAACTGGACGATGTCCCGCGCCGTCTCCTTGGCGTACGCGGTCTTCTTCTGGCCCCTGGTTGTCTTCTCTGGGATCCTGCTGTGGCCCGCGAGGCTATCCGTCTTGAAGTCGAGGTAGATGGACTCGTGGGTCCTGCCGATCACCAACTCCCGCTGGAGATCGGCATCGGAGCGGAACACGGGGCGGGGCGCTGTCATGGGAACAGGCTACCGGGTCGTGGGGGAGAGGCTGCAGACCGCCCGGTGTGGCGAAGCCCAAGAAGGTCCGGCCAAACCTCTCCCGGCACACGGGGGTCGCGCTCGCCGCGGCGTGCCCGACCACCCGACCGTTGGCCCGAAAGGGCGATACGCTCAAGACCGGAGGCGTGCGATGAGCAAGGCGGGCAAGGAGTTCGAGGAGGTGACCGCGGCCATCAAGCGCGCGCTCGCCGGCCCCGACGTCACGGTCACGCCGAACGGCAAGGCGTGGGACAAGGTTGCTGGCGAGTTCCGCGAGTTCGACGTGTTGATCACGGGGAAGGTGGCTGGCACCCCGATCGTCATCGGGGTCGAGTGTCGAGACCGCAAGCGGCCACTGGATGTCGGTCAGGTGGAGGCGTACAGCAGGAAGCTCCACGATTGCGGGATCAACAGGGGGCTGATGGTCTCGCGCAACGGCTTCACTCAGGGCGCGCGGAGCAAGGCGGCGCACCACAACATCCTCTGCTGCAGGCTGGACGAGGTGAGATCGTTGCCCTGGATGGTGTTGTTCGACCTCCAGGTTCTCCGAACCGCGACCGCCTCCGACTATCAGGTGCAATTCAGCTTCAGTGGACCGCGAGGGGGCGCGCCCGTCGCGTTTCACCTTGACGGTTCTCCCGAGTCACCCCTCACGATGGCGGAGTTCGTCCAGCACATCCTCGACTCCCGCGAGCCCGAATCCTTGGCCGACGGACCTGGCCGCTACCGTGCGCGGGTCGAGTACGTCCCGCGCGGGCTAGTCCAAGCCGAGTTCGAGGCCCCCCGAACTTTGACCGCGCTTCGGCGCGCGGTCGTCGAGTGGGACTACGACGTCATCGAGAGCCGACCGGTAGTGAAGCAGTGGCAGTTTGGTCGTGCGGATGGCGAGCCCCACTTGGAGATCACTCGCGCCGTCGTGGCCGAAATCGAAGGCGTACCCATCGAACTGGAGACGATCCTTCACCGATCGGGTGAGGAGGGCTGACCGCCTGATTCGCTGACGACAACAGGGCCCGGATTGCGGGTAGAAGACCACGGGGGAGCCGCCGAGAGCTGGGCGTGGACCAGCAGATTCTCGGGAACTTCGTGGGTGCGTCAGCGCAGCCGTAGGGGCAGCCGCATTGGTTTCTGCCGCGCGTACATCCCCACACGCCGAGTGATCTGCTGCATGAGCGCCGAATCTCTCG
>JAJDAI010000635.1 GCA_029261955.1 Deltaproteobacteria bacterium
CGGCGATGCCGCTGCGGGCGCCGCCGGCAGCTACGTGGAGGCTCACGCCGACTGGTCGGCCAACCGCGGTTCGAAGGACGGCCTGCAGGGCGCCATCGACAAGCTCGAAGCCATCCTCGCGGCCACGCCCGAGAACCAGGAGGCGCTCATCCTCCTGGCCCGCTCCTACTACTTCATGGCCGACGGCTACACGACCGACGCGGACGAGAAGAACGTCCTCTTCGAGAAGGGCGTCACCCTCGGTGAGCGTGCCATGGCCGCCGACCCCGCCTTCAAGGCGCAGATCGAGAAGGGCGTGAAGCCCGCCGACGCCGTCACCGTCCTGCAGAAGGACGACCAGATGGCCATCTACTGGACCGCCTCCAGCCTCGGCAAGTGGGCCCGCGGCAAGGGCTTCTCGACCATCGTGAAGTACAAGGGCTACATCGCGAAGATGATGACCCACTGCCTCGCGCTCGACGAGACGGCCTTCCACGGTGGCCCGCCGCGCTACTGGGGTGCCTTCTACTCCATCGCCCCGTCCTTCGCGGGCGGCGACATGGACAAGGCCAAGGAGATGTACGAGCGGGCCCTCAAGCTCTCCCCGAACAACTTCGCCACCTACGTGCTCTACGCCGACAGCTACGCCCGCAAGGTCCAGGACCGCGCCCTCTTCGAGCGCCTCCTCAAGACCGTGATGGACGGCGACCCGGCGTCGCTGCCCGGCATGGAGCCCGAGCAGGTCGTCGAGCAGGCGAAGGCCGCCACCTTCCTGAAGAACATCGACGAGTACTTCGCCGAGTGAGTGAGCCGACCGGGCTGCCGCGGCAGCTCGGTCCTTCGGGACGAGGCCGGACTTCCCGGCGAGGAGGAGATCCCCCATGCGACGCTTCCTGATCGCCGTGACTGCAGCCCTGCTGCTCGGCGCCTTCGCCCTGCCCGCAAGCGGCGGCGACGCCGAGTACGTCATCAACTTCGGCACGGTCGCCCCCGAGGGCACGCCCTGGGCCGACCAGCTCAAGGGCATCCAGACCAACCTCCAGACCGCCTCGAAGGGCCGCATCAAGGTGCGCCTGTTCCTGTCGGGTGTGATGGGTGGCGAGGTCGAGCAGGTGCGCGACATCATGGAGAACGGGCGCCTCCAGGGGGGCGGCTTCTCCTCCGCGGCGGTCGCCACGGGCGCGAACGTGCCGGCGCTCCAGATCCCCGAGCTGCCCTACCTGTTCCGCGACCTGAAGGAAGCGGACCACGTGTTGGACACGGTGCTCTTCGAGCCGATCAAGAAGCAGCTCAAGCGCCGCGGCCTCTACCTGTCCATGTGGGCGGAGAACGGCTGGCGGTCCTTCTACACGAAGAACAAGCCGGTCAAGACGATGGCGGACCTGGCCGAGCACAAGATGCGCGTCCAGGAGAGCAAGGTGCACAAGAAGATGTACGCCGCCTTCGGCGTGCAGGCCGTGCCCATCCCGACGCCGGAGGTGCTCGACGCGCTGAACCGCGGCACCGTCGACGGCTTCGACAACACCTCGCTCTTCGGCCAGGCCTCGGGCTGGTTCGAGCCGACGAAGTACTACACGCTCAGCCGCCACATCTACCAGCCGGCGGCCATCATCTTCGGCCAGGAGTTCGTGGACGGGCTCCCGGACGATCTGCGCCCCCTGATCGAGAACCTCATCAACACCGAGCAGGCCCCCGGCCGCAAGGGTGTGCGCGACCTCGAAGCCGCGCTGATCGAGAACTACCGCGAGATGGGCCTGACGATCTACGAGCCCACTGCGGCCGAACTGGCTCCGTTCCAGGCGGCGGCCCAGGGCGTGCACGTCGAGCTCAGGGACGAGCTGGGCGCCTCCTTGATGGACGACGTCAGCGCAGCGCTGAAGACCTACCGCGGCGAGTGAGCCGCCTGGAGGGCGACCGGTGAGACTCCAGGACGTCCTCGAGACCGTCTTCAAACCTTTCGACGTGGCGGCGCGCGCGTGGGACGCGTTCTGGCGCGGCGTGCGCAACTTCCTGCGCGACATCATCCTGCTGAAGGTGATCTTCGCGTTGGTCCTGCTGATCGGCGGGATCTACCACTACTTCGCGATCGTCCTCGCCTTCCTCGATCGCATGCTCGATCGCGTGGAGACGGCGCTGATCTTCGGCGCGACCCTGGCCATGACGGGCCTCGTCTTCGTCGACTTCCTCGACCGCGAGATCGACGCCATCGACCTGGGCCTCCAGGGCGCCACGAAGCTCTCCCTGCTGCTGATGATGTGGGTCGCCTTCCTGGGCGCGAGCCTGGCCACGCGCGACGACAAGCACCTGGTCATCGACGCGGCGGACCGCGTGCTGTCCCCCATCGGGAGCGCGCGGCTCTACCGCGTCTCCGTGCTGATCTCCGGCGTCTTCTCCTGGCAGCTCTTCGAAGCCAGCAAGAAGGTGGTGATCAAGCACTTCAACACGGAGTCGCTGGCGAAGCTGACCGTGCCCGAATGGGCGACGGAGAAGCTGAACGCCGTCGCCGGCTGGGTGCTCGATGGGCGCCTCGAGCCCGACGACTACGCCTACTTTCTCGAGGCCGGCTTCGCGGTCGACATCGGGCAGAACGAGCTGAAGCTCTGGGTGGCGGAGCTCGTGCTCCCCGTCGCCTTCTTCTTCATGGCCCTGCGCTTCTTCGGCCGCTTCTTCGCCGGCCGCCGCAACGCGGTCGAGCTGGACGACATCCCCGCGCGCTACATGAAGAAGAACCCGGGCACCGCCGGCACGAAGGACATCCTTCTCGCCGGCCTCCTGCCGGGTCTGCTGCTGGGCATGATCCTCGGGCTGTGGCTCGGGCAGGCCTGGCTGATCATCATCTGCGCCATCCTGACCCTGCTGGTCGGCGCGCCGCTCTTCGTCGTGATCGGCATCGCCGCCACGCTCTGCGTCGTGCTGCTCGAGGGCCGCGACCTGACCTTCATCGTCAAGGACATCTACAAGGCCACCGACAAGGAGGTCCTGCTCGCGATCCCCTTCTTCGTGATGGCCGGCGCGATCATGACCGAGGGCTCCATCGCCCGACGGCTCATCGACCTCGCGCGCGCCGCGGTGGGCTGGTTCCCCGGCGGCCTGGCCATGGCCGGCGTGCTCGCCTGCATCGTGTTCGCTGCGATCTCGGGCAGCTCCCCGGTGACGGTGATCGCCATCGGCTCGATCATGGTCCCGGCGCTCATCGAGGCCCGCTACGACGAGCGCTTCAGCCTGGGGCTGCTGACCTCGGCCGGCTCGCTGGGCATCCTCATCCCGCCCTCGATCCCGATGATCATCTACGGCGTCGTCTGCTTCACGGACCACACCGTGCGCTCGGAGATCACCGGCTCGGCCCCCACCGTGCGCGACCTCTTCGTCGCGGGCATCGGCCCCGGCCTGTTCATCGGCGGCATGCTGATGGCCTGGTCCGTGTTCCGAAACCGGGACAAGGTCATCTCCATCGGGGAGACGCTGGGCAAGCTGCCGTCCACGGCGATCCACGGCATCTGGGCCGCGGGCCTGCCCGTCCTGATCATCGGAGGCATCTACTCGGGCCTGTTCACCGCGACCGAGGCCGCCGCGGTCAGCGTGGTCTACGCGCTCGTCGTCGAGTTCGTCATCCACCCGCTGCTGCGCCTCCGCGAGACCGACCGCAAGGAGCCGATCTTCGAGCTGTCGCCCCTCGAGCTGCCCCGCGTGTTCCGCGACAGCTCGGTGGTCATGGGCAGCCTGCTCCTGATCATCGTGCTGGCCATCACGTTCAACCAGTTCCTGGTCTTCCAGGAAGTGCCGAACATGGCCGCCGACTGGGTGCAGAGCAAGGTCGACACCAAGCTCCAGTTCCTGATCCTGGTGAACCTGTTCCTGCTGGCCCTGGGCTGCATGATGGACATCATGAGCGCGATCCTCATCGTCGCTCCGCTGCTCGCCCCCATCGCGGTCTCGCGCTACGGCATCGACCCCATCCACTTCGGCATCATCTTCATCGTGAACCTCGAGATCGGGTACCTGACCCCGCCGCTCGGCCTGAACCTCTTCGTAGCGAGCTCGGTCTTCGACGTGCCCATCGTCAAGGTCATCCGGTCCGTGCTGCCCTTCACCCTCCTGATGCTGGTGGCCCTCGCGATCATCGCGTGGTTCCCCAGCCTCAGCCTGTTCCTCCTGGCGGAATGATGACTGAACGAAGCGAGAGCGAGCTGGCCACGCGAAGCGGTGAGCGCCTCGCCCTTCACACCTGGATGCCCGAGGGAGAGGCCTGCGGCGTCGTCGTCGTCGTGCACGGCCTCGGCGAGCACGCCGCGCGCTACGCCCCCGTGGCTGCGGCCCTCAACGCCGCTGGCTTCGCGGTCCTCGGCGCCGACCACCGCGGGCACGGACGCAGCTCGGGCCTGCGCGGGCACGTGGACGGGTTCGGGCAGTACGTAGCCGACCTGACGGACGTGGTTCGCCACGCCCGGGAGCAGGTGGCGACGGGGCCGCTGATCATGTTCGGCCACTCCATGGGCGGCCTCATCGCGCTGCGCTACGTCCAGGTGGGCGCGGCCCCGGCTGCGGACGCCACCGTCTTCTCCAACCCGCTGCTGGGCATCGCGATCACGCCGGCCCGGATCAAG
>JAJDAI010000636.1 GCA_029261955.1 Deltaproteobacteria bacterium
GGGCCTCGTCGGACTCGCCTTCGGGGCCGAGTTCGTGGTGCGGGGCGCCCTCGCGATCGCGGCGCGGCTGCGCATCCCGCCCCTGGTGGCGGGCCTGACGATCACCTCGGTGGGCACCTCGCTGCCGGAGATCGCGACCAACGTGGCGGTGGGCCTGGAGGTGCGCGCCGGCATGGACGTCTCCGGCCTCGCCATCGGCAACGTCGTCGGCAGCTGCCTGTCCCAGATCACGCTGCTCCTGGGCGTGGCCGCCATGGTCGCGACCCTGTCCGCCTCGGATCGGGCGCTGAAGCGGGACGGCGCCATGCTCCTCGTCGCGCTCTGCGCCATGTTCCTGGCCTGCGCCGACGGCGTGCTCGACCGCTGGGAGGGCGGCCTGCTGATCGTCGCCTGGCTGCTCTACATGCTCTTCCTGGTGATGCTCGACCGCCCCAGCGACGGCATGGAGGCGCCGCCCTCGACCCCCCTGTGGCGGGACCTGGTGTTCCTGCTGGGGGGCATGGTGTTGGTGGTGTTCAGCAGCGAGCTGGTGGTGGACAAGGCCGTGCTGCTCGCGCAGGCGCTGGGGGTCTCCGAGTCCCTCATCGGCCTGCTGGTCGGCCTGGGCACGGGCCTGCCGGAGCTGAGCGTGTCCCTGAAGGCCCTGCGCGAGCAGGCCGGGCAGCTGAGCCTGGGCAACCTCATCGGCAGCAACATCACCGATCCGTTGCTGTCCGCCGGCCTCGGGGCGGCCATCGCGCCGCTCGCCGTGCCCGAGGTGGCGCTGCGGGTGGACTTCCCCTTCTGGTTCGCCGCGACCTTGATCGCGGTGGCCCTGCTCTTCAACCACCAGGACCTGAACCGGCGGGAGTCGTCGGTGCTGCTGGTGCTCTTCGGGCTCTTCGCCTACGTCCGCGTGTTCCTGTTCCCGAGCTGAGCCGGGATCTGGGCTACCTGGGCGTCCCCACCAGGACAAAGGGCGCCCAGTGGAAGGGGTGGCTCGTCTCCGGCTTCGCCAGCAGCGCGCGTTGCGCCGTGGCCAGCGCGTCGGGCGGGGTCCGGCCTTCGCCCAGCGCCTGGTAGAAGCGCACCATCAGCGCCTGGGTGCTCTCGTCGCTGACCTGCCAGAGCGAAGCCAGCAGGCGCGGCACACCGGCGCGGCGGAACTGGTTGGCCAGGCCCGCGATCTCCAGGCCCGTGCCCTGCACGCGGTCCTCTTCGGTCGGGGACAGCGGCACCGCCGTCTCGCAGGCCGAGAGCACCACGAGGTCCGTGTCCTGCAGCGGCTCGTAGAGGCCGGGGATGTCGAGGTAGCCGAGGCGTCCGTCGCCCTCGTCCTTCGCCAGCACGATGTAGGAGCGCTCGGGTGCGGTGGCGTCGAGCACGCCGTGCGTCGCGAGGTGCACGACGGAGCGGCCGCGCGCCAGCTCCGCCAGCTTCGCCCGGGTGGCCTGCTCCCGGTGCAGCACGGTCGCGCCGGGGAAGAGGGCGCCGAGCGCGTCCACCTCGGCGTCGGCGGCCGGGAGCGAGCCGTCGGGGTTGCCCAGGGCCAGCAGGCCGCGGCCCGAGAACCGCAGGGCGTCGCCCTCGCGCCGCTTCAGGCTGCCGACGTTGGTGAGGTTGACCACCGGGTGGTCCTGCACGAGGTAGCGCCCCTCGTGCCGCAGGAGCTGGAAGGGCAGGTAGCGCAGCGGGCCCGCGGGCACGACGATCACCGTCTTCGCCTCGCTGAGCTCGTCCGCGATCGGCGCCCAGAGCCAGGAGCCCAGGGTGTCCAGGTGCTCCTCGAGGGTCTCCGGCTTGCTCAGGCGCCTGGACCGCATGGTGCGCAGGACGCGGCCGATGCGCTTCTCCAGGTCGGCCTGGGTGACGGGCACCTCCTTGAAGATCAACGGCCCCGAGCTGAAGACCAGCAGCACGAGCCGGTCGGGCAGCACGACCGGCTGGAGCACGACCTCGCCCTCACCCAGGTCGCGCTGCCAGGCCTCGATGTCGGTGGGGTCCACGCGCACGAGGCGATCGAAGTCGGGGTAGTTCGTGCGCAGCTCGTCCACGAAGCGCGAGAAGGCGACCCGCGCCCCGGCCAGCTCCTCGCGCAGGGCGGCGATGCGCTCGGCGTCGCGCTTCGACTCCGGCGCGGCCTCCGCCTCGCGCAGTGCGCTCTCCAGCGACGACTGACGGCGCTCCAGGGCGCGGTAGCCCTGCTCGCGCTCGTCCGCGGCGCCGCCGGTGTCCAGCTCGGCTGTGCGCAGGCGCTCGGCGTAGAGCAGGGCGGAGGCGCCGTCGCCCGCGCTCAGCAGCGCGTCGATGAGGTCCTGGTAGACGTCGCCGCGCGCGGCCACGAAGCGGCGGGCGGCGTAGGCGTCGAGGCCCTCCAGGCCCCGGCGTCCCTCCTCCAACACGCTGACGGCGTCGCGGAAGAGCACCACGGTGTCCTTGCCGCGGGCGCGGGCGACCAGGCCCTGGCCGTGGCGGGCGCGCCAACGCAGCTCGGGCAGCCCGAGGGAGTCAGCCAGCTTGCGGGCGCGGTCGAAGAGGGGGGCGGCCGCCTTGGGATCGCCGGCGTCCAGCAGCTCCTCGCCCTGGGCGATGAGCGCGGCGCAGGCGATGGGCCGGTCGCCCGCCTCGGTGGCGGCTTGCACGGCCTCGGCGAAGAACGCGGGGGCGGTGCCATCGCCGGCCAGCGAGCCGGCCTCGCCCAGGTCGAGCAGGATGCCGGCGCGATCGCCCAGGTCATCGACGACCTCCAGGGCGGCCCGAAGGAAGTGGACGCCGGTCTCCAGATCGCCGGCGGCCAGCAGCAAGGTGCCCATGGCCTGGTGGGTGGCAGCGAGCTGCTCCGGGGTCTCGGCCAGGTCGGTGGCCTGCAGGTACAGCGCGAGCGCCCGCTCGAAGTCCCCGAGCTCGGCGTAGAGGTTGCCGAGGTCGTGCAGGGCCTCCATGCGGCCCGCCGGATCCCCGGCCCGGTCGAACAGCTCCAGCGCGGTGCGGAAGGCCTCGATGGCCCGGGCGTAGTCGCCGCGGTCGCCGAAGACGAGCCCCAGGTTCGTCCAGGCGTCGCCGGCCCCGCTCGCGTCGTCGCCGGCCTCGAAGAGCGTGATGGCGGCCTCGATGGCGGCCTGCGCGCCGTCCAGGTCCCAGCCCTCCCAGCGGACCAGGCCCAGGTTGTTCAGCGCGTCGGCTGCCCCCAGCGCCTCGCCCGCGTCCTGGTAGAGCCGGAAGCTGCGCTCGAAGCCCTTGCGGGCGCCGTCGAGATCGCCCAGCAGCCAGGCCTCGGTGCCGAGCTCCAGGCGGTCTGCAGCCTGCGCCGCGAGGCGACCGGACTTGCGGTCCAGGGCCTCGGCCTCCTCGAACTTCTCGATGGCCTCGCGGTGCCGACCTACGGCTCGAAAGGCGCGGCCGAGGGCTACGGCGGCGTCCGCGATCGCCACGGGCTCGCCCGCCGCGCGCGCCTGCCTCAAGGCCAGGCTCAGCTGCACGACGGCGGTGGCGTGATCGCCCTCTTCGAGCAGCTCCGCGCCGCGCTGGAGCATCGCGTCCAGCTCGCCCGAGGGCAGCAGCTCCGCGGCGGGGGCCGTCGCGAGCAGCAGCAGCAGCAGCCAGCGCATCAGATCTCGATCTTCGCCAGCTCCGCCTTCGCGACGTCCAGCGAGGGATCCATGTCGACGGCTCGGCGCATCGCGTCACGCGCCCGCTTCAAGTCCTTGCGGTCGAGGTAGTCCAGGCCTTCGGAGAAGGCCATCGCCGCGCCGAGGGAGTCGGCGGGGGCCGCCTGGACGGCCTCCTCCTCCACCGATTCGATCCTGTCGTCGCCTGCGTCCGCGACCGCGTCTCCGCCTCCGCTTCCGCGGACCCGGCCTTCCTTCTTGCTCGGGGCCGGGCTCGGCGGGGCGGAGCGCGGCTTGGGCTGCGGCTTCGGCGCGGCCTTGCCCAGGGCGAGCACCGGCGTGATCCGCCCGGTCACCTCGTCCAGCAGGGCCGTGAACTCCGCCGTCTCGCCCTGCACCTTGTGCCCGCCGATCGTGGTCCCGGTCTCCACCTCGACCACGTTCGCGATGAGCGTCAACTTGCCCAGGAACTCGAAGTAGGTGCCCAGCACCATCCGCTCGGCGCCGAGCAGCTTGCCGATCTCCACCGCCTTGCCGGGGTCGACGGCGTCGGTCTTCTGGAGCTCCAGCTCGGCCAGGATCTCGTTGAGCCGGGACCGCTCGACCACGGTCAGATCGGGGTTGTTGCTGAGGTCCGTGATCATCATCTCGGCGAGGCCGAGGCGCAGCATGTCGAGCTTCGTGCTGCTGGTGTCCGTGTTGTTGAAGTACAGCACCGCCACCCGCGGCGTCGCGAAGGCCGGCGTCGCCCAGAGCAGGACCAGCGCGAGCAGCAGCAGGCGCCTCACGGCTGCACCATGAACTGGCGCATGGCGCTGGCGGAGCGCGCGACCTCGGAGTCCGGGTAGGACTCCATCAGCGCGTTGAAGGCCTTCCATTGTCCCTCCAGATCCCAGGCCTGACCGTAGAGGGTGCTGGCCTGGTTGAGCGCCGCTGGCGCGTCCATCGTGTCCGAGTCGGGGAACTCGGTGGCGAGGCGGTAGTAGTGGTCCGCGGCCTCCTTGTAGAGACCGGCTGAGGTGAACTTGCTGGCCAGCATGAAGACCTCCCAGGCGTCGCCCCGGTCCACGCGGGTGAGCTGCTCGGGCAGGTCGCGCACCTGGCGGATGCGGGAGCTCTTGACCTCCAGGCCGCTGTCGGTCCAGCGCTG
>JAJDAI010000637.1 GCA_029261955.1 Deltaproteobacteria bacterium
GCCGCTCCCGCCGCCCAGGAGCGCCTCGCCTTCGCGCCCAAGACCTCCCCTCCCGGACGTTCGACGACCAGCTGAGCTGCGGCCGGGGGACTCCCCGGTGCGCCTGTCGTTCAACACCGTGAGGGAGATTCCCCATGCAGATCCGATGCCTGGTCGCGCCCGTGGCGCTGACCCTGCTTCTGGCCGGCCGCCCCGGCTGGGCCGACGAGCCGCCCGAACCCGAATCCGATGAAGACGCCCGCGAAGAGGAGCCCGAGGACGAGGGCCCCTCCGAGGTCCAGCAGCTGCGGGACGAGCTGGAGCTGCTCAAGCTCCGCCTGGGCGCGCTCGAGCTCGTGCCCATCCAACCGCCCGCGCCCGCCGCGGCACCACAGAACGTGTTCAACCCCCGGATCACCGGCTTCATCGACCTCGTGGGCGCGCTGTCCATCGAAGGCGAGGAGTTGCACCCGTCCTTCGACGTGCGGGCCTTCGAGCTCGACTTCCGGGCCGACATCGACCCCTTCGCGAAGGCCGTGGTCGTGCTCGGCTTCGAGAATCCCCTGATGCACGCCGCCGAGGGGCACGCCGACGAGGCGTTCGCCGGCGAAGAGGACCCCGAGCACGTCGCCGAGGCCATCGGTGAGGCCTGGTTGTCGGTGGTCGAGGAGGCGAACATCAGCTTCGTCGCGCTGCCGGCCCACCTGCTCCTGGAGCTGGGCCTCGTGCGCGTCGACTTCGGCGGCCTGAACCGCGCCCACCTGCACGACGTGCCGCACCTGGACTACCCCGGCGCCATGACCGAGCTGCTGGGCGAGGAGGGCTGGGGCGACGCCGGCGTCTTCCTCCGCTACCGCCTGCACAACCCGCAGTCGCTGCCCATCGACTTCAAGGTGGGCGTGATGTCGCGCGGGCCCGAGCCGCTCATGGAGGACCGCGAGACACCCACCCCCATCCTGCTGGGCCGCTTCGCGGCCTCGGGGGACTTCGGGGCCGGGAGCCTCATCTCCGGTGGCGCCTCCTACGCCGGCTGGCGGGACGCGAGCGCGGAGCTGCGCGGCTTCCACCTGGCCTCCGCCGACTTCCTCCTGAAGATCCGCTCCCCGAGGCGGGGCCAGTACAACTCGTTCTACCTCCAGGGCGAGGCCTACTTCGCCAACCGCCAGGGGGTCGGGGGACGCAACTCCCTCGCGGGCTTCCTGGGGGTCGGCGTGCAGCCGGCCCGCAACGTCTTCGTCTCGCTGCGGGGCGACGCCTTCGTGGACGACCTCGACGAGCCCGAGGTGGTCTGGGGCGTCGGCGTCGCGACCTCGCTCCACACCACCGAGTTCCTGCGCATCCGCCTGGCCTACGACCTGCTCGGCCACGAGGACCTGGAGCACCGCTTCGGGCTGCAGGTCACCGCCGTCTTCGGCTCGCACCCCGTCGAGCCCTACTGGGTGAACCGATGATCTCCATCCGACTGATCGCTGTCCTCTTCGGCCTCCTCCTGGCCAGCCCGGCCTTCGCGCAAGTGCGCGTGGTCACGACCCTGGCCGACCTCGCGTGGGTCGCCGAGGAGGTCGGGGGCGAGCACGTCCAGGTGCGCTCCCTCTGCGCGCCCCACGAGGATCCGCACTACGTCTCGCCCACCCCCTCCCTCGTGGCGGCGGTGGGCGACGCCGACCTCTTCGTGGAGGTCGGGCTGAACCTGGAGATCTGGACCGATCGGCTGCTCGACGGCGCGGGCAACCCCAAGGTCCGCCGCGGCGGGGTCGGCTACGTCCTGGCCTCGCGGGGGGTGACCACGAAGCAGCGCCCGGCCACGCTCAGCCGCAGCCAGGGCGACCTGCACCCCGAGGGAAACCCGCACATCTGGCTCGACCCGCTGAACATGAAGGTCATCGTCGGCAACGTCACCGAGGGCCTGGCGCAGGTGGATCCGGTGCACGCAGCCGAATTCCGTGCGCGTGCCGAGGCCCTGAACGCCCGCATCGACGCCGCGCTCTACGGGGAGGAGCTGCTCGCGCTGCTGGGCTCGGCCCTGCTCGACCGGCTCGCCCAGGGCGGGCAGCTGCACGAGTACCTGGAGCGGGAGCTGGCGGGGGCCCCGCTGCGCGATCGGCTCGGCGGCTGGCTGGGGCGCGCCCAGGCGATGCAGGGGCGATCGGTCGTCTACTACCACCAGAATTGGATCTACTTCGCCGACCGCTTCGGCCTGAGCGTGGCGGCCTACGTCGAGGCGAAGCCGGGTGTGCAACCGAGCGCCGGGCACCTGAAGCGGGTGGGCGAGATCGTGACCGCGAACCGGGTCCCGGTTGTCGTCGTGACCAACTACTACGACGAGCGCCTGCCGCGGCGCATCGCATCCGACGCCGGAATCCAGGCCGTGAGCGTGCCGATCATGACGGGCGGCACGAAGGACGCGGTCACCTGGTTCGCGCTCCTGGACAAGCTCGTGGTGGCTCACGCGACGGCCTTCGAAGCGCAGACACCATGACGGAGCTCGGCTGGATCGCGGCCCCGCTGGCGGGCTGCCTCATCGCGGCGGGGATCCTCGGCACCCTCGGGCTGCACGTGCTGCGTCGGCAGGTCATCTTCGTGGACCTCGCGCTGGCGCAGATCGCCGCCCTGGGCGCCACCTACGCCTTCTACCTGGGCTTCGAGCCGGAGAGCCTCGCGGCCTCGGCCTTCTCGCTGCTGTTCTGCTTCGGCGGCGCCGCGCTCTTCGCCGCGACCCGCTCCCAGGAGGGGCGGCTGCCGCAGGAGGCCATCATCGGCATCTGCTACGTGCTGGCGGCGGCGGCGGCGGTGCTGCTGGTGGACCTGGCGAAGGACCCCCACGGGGCCGAGCGCATCCGCTTCCTGCTCGTCGGCTCCATCGTCTGGGCGAAGTGGGGGGAGATCGGGGTCGCGGCGGCGGTCTGCGGCGCCGTCGGCCTGTTCCACTACGTCTTCCGCGAGCGCTTCGAGCTGGCGACCTCGAACCCGGAGGGCCTGCGGGCGCTGGGCGCGAGTCTGGTCCTCTGGGACCTGCTCTTCTACGCGAGCTTCGGCCTCGCCATCACCGCAATCGTGCGCCTGGTCGGCGTGCTGCTGGTCTTCAGCTACCTCATCATCCCGGGCGCCGTGGCCTCGCTCTTC
>JAJDAI010000638.1 GCA_029261955.1 Deltaproteobacteria bacterium
CCCGTTCGCCAGCGCGCGCTCGGCGTGAAACGCCGCCAGGCCCGCCAGCTCGTCGGCGTCCTCGGCCTTCCACAGCCAGCGCCCGACCTCGTCCAGGACCTGCTGGGCCCGGTCCTCGTCCACGCGCGCCGCCCGCACTTCGAGCAGCGCCACCCGCAGCCGCTCCTCGTTCACCGCGGGCTCCGCGCCGGTCTCCTTCGCCGCGGCGACGGCCGCGAGCAGCTCTCGATCCGCCGCCTCGAAGCGCCCGAGCGTCGCGAGCACCCGCGCGCGCTGCGCCTGCTCGACGAGCGAGTCCCCGAGCTGCCCCGCGTCCCGGAACCCCTTGCTCGCTGTGGCCCGCGTTCGCTCGGCGCCCTCCAGATCGCCCGCGCCTTCCAGCGCGTCCGCGACCCGCGCCGTCAGCGCGGCCGAGCGCCAGTGGTCACCAACAGCCGAGGCGGTCTTCGCCGCGCGGCCGCAGAGTGATCCAGCGGCAGACCAACGCTCCTCCGCCAAGGCCACATCGCAGGCCGCGCCCAGGACCTCGGTGCCCGCCCGGTCGCCCTCGATCGCCAGGGCCAGCTCGGCCGCCCACCTCGCGCGCGGGAAATTCTGCTGCTGCGTCGCAGACCAGGCCACCCGGGCGAGGTCCGAGGCAAGTCGGCTGTCGGCGCCCCGGGCAGCATCCACCGCGGCCACTGCGAGCAGCGTCTCGGCCGCGAGGTCCACCTGCCCCGCCGACGCGAGCTGCTGGCCCAGCGCGGCCACCATCGTGACGATGGGCTCCGGCGGCGGCGGCAAGGCGAGGCGGTAGGCGTCCAGCCCCGCGAGCTGCAGGTCCAGCTCCTGCACCAGCTCGGCCAGGTCCTGCTTCTTCGCTCCCTGATCGAGCGCGTTCAAGAGGATCAGCCGGATCGGCGCAGCGGCCTCGGTGGGCTCACCGGTCGCGATCGCCGCGGTCAGGGCTTCCCAGGCCAGCGCCTCGGAGTCGACCAGGCGCTCGTGCGCGCGCAGCATCTCTGCGGCCTGGAGCCGGATGGCCAGACCCAGGCCGTCCTGGCCGGATCCGTCGGCCTTCGCCATGGACTCGGCGAGCAGCGCCAGCGCGGCCGGCATGCGCTTCGTGCGCGCGAAGACTTCGGCGAGGTGCAGCGCCGCGCCCAGCGCCAACTCCAGCTCGCCTGCCTCCTTCGCGAGCGTCCGAGCCTCCTCCAGCGCCCCCTCGGCCCCACGCAGGTCCCCGGCCGCGAGGCGCGAGGAGCCATCCAGGAGCAGCCCGCGAGCCTGCTCGACCACCGGCGCGGCGGCGCCCGCGAGGGGCGCAGCCAGGAGGATCGTCAACAACAGGAGGAGGGCGGCTCGCACAGCGGCTCATTGTGTCAGGTGAAGCCTCGCTGGGCCCCCCCCTGGGTGGATTGACCTGCCTCGAATGAGGGTGCTAGCGTGCCCATGCATCCGGGGAACGCAGATGCTTCGCCGGGGCTGGTGAGCGAGTGGATTCAGTCGGTCCCAAGTCGCCCCGGCCCCCCTCAGGGAGAGAACGTACCCATGGCCCAGTCGGAAGCGGTGAACAGCGACAACCGCCTCAAGCAGATCAACGAGGAACTCGGCAAGATCCTCGAAGACAAGATTGAGTTCCTGACGCGAACCCTGAGCGAGACCCAGCGTTTCTCTCAGAAGATCGCCAACACGGAACTCGAGATCCAGCGCAACACCTCACAGCACTCGCGTTTGAACGCGGAGCGTGAGGAGCTGGAAAAGGAGCTGGGCTCCCTGCTCGAGCGTGTCACAGAGGCCAGCACGGCCCGCGATGCACAACAGCAGGAGAAGTACGGCAAGGAGAAGGAGATCCAGCGTCTCGAATGGGAGATCGCGGATCGCCGGAAGGCCAACGAGGAGGACAGCGGCAAGATCCGCTCCCTCGAGACCGAGCTGGACGGCATCGACAAGGAGAACAAGAAGCTCGCGAACCGCGTCGGCGTCCTCGAAGAGGGTGTTGCCCGCATGCAGAAGATTCGCGACGAGTACATGCAGCGCATCGCCGGGCTCGACGAAGAGATGAAGAACGTCAGCGGAGGCGGGGAGTAAGCCTCCATGGCACGCCGCAGGCGATCCAAGAAGCCCGAAGAGCCCGCAGCGGAGGAGCCGACCCCGGTCGACGCCGAAGCGACGGCAGACTCCGGGCCTGCTGAGCCCGCCGAGGAAGCTCCCACGGCGGAGATCAGCAAGCCCGCTCAGCCCGAACAGGAGTCGCCGCAGGATCAACCTGCCGAGGCGGACCTGCCCTTCGACAAGGAGGCGTCTGACCGCATGCTCGAGTCCCTCGCTGGCATCCACGCCAAGACGCAGACGGCCATCCAGGAAGCCGCGCTCGCCGCGGCGCCCTTCCTGAGCTTCGCGCAGAAGTCGCGCATCGGGGCGATCGCCACGGACTTTGAAACGCGGCGGCTCCAGGCCTCTGCCCCCACCATCATCCAGGCCCAGCAGGCGGCTCCGGCCTCGTCGCCGGCCGGCGACTCGATCACCCGCGAGGAGATCGAGCGCATCGTGTCCCACCGCATCGAGATCGCGGTGCAGGACGCGCTGAAGAGCCTCGGTGTGTCGCCGGACGCGACGATCCCGCACCAGGTGGAGCGGGTGGTCGAGACCCAGCTGGCCTCGCAGGAGCACCGGCTCCTCGACTACGTGAAGCGGCACCTGACCGACAGCCTCGAGATGTTGGAGACGACGCTCGAAGAGCGCATGGCCGACTACCTCGAAGCGGCCGAGTTCGGTGGCTCGGATCGGGAGACCGAAGAGGCGCGGGCCGAGGTCGAAGCGAAGGTCGAGGAGGCCCGCGAGGCCCTGCTCCAGAACATCGACGAGGTCCGTGAGGTCAGCGTCGGCTTCGACATCGCCAACTTCGCCAGCCAGATCGTCGAGATCAACGAGACCGCGACGGGTGGCCACGACGCCATCAGCGACGAGATGATCGAGATGGCGGGCGACGACGAGGAGATCGAGCTCGGCGGAGACGACGAAGAGGTCGAGCTCGCCGGAGACGAAGAGGTCGAAGTCGCGGGAGACGAAGAGGTCCTGGTGGCGGGAGACGAAGAGGTCGACGAAGCGCCGGCCGAAGCCCCTGCGGTCGACGAGGCCGAGACGGCAGCGGTCGAGGTCGCCATGACCGACGACGACGCCGACGACGACGACCTGGAGATCGAGAGCTCCGAGGATTCGCTGGTCGAGATCTCCCTCGAAGCCAGCGCCATCGAGGACATCGCGGGTCAGCTCATCGACCTGGACGACGACGAAGCGGTCGTCGCGGAGATCGACGGAGACGCGGTCGAGCTGGACGACGAGATCGAAGAGATCTCCGTCATCAAGCCGGTCGACGACGACGAGGCCTCGGAGATCGAACTCGACACGATGGAGCT
>JAJDAI010000639.1 GCA_029261955.1 Deltaproteobacteria bacterium
CCCAGGTGCCGGCTGGGCACACGCACTCCGGAGCGTCGGGGCAGGCGTCGCAGGCGTCGCCCACGCCGTCGGCGTCGCGGTCGTCCTGGCCGGGGTTGAAGGCGTTCGCGCAGTTGGCGTCGGCCGCTTCCACCGCGTCGCCGTCGTCGCCGGAGGGGGGCAGGCAGAGGGCGGGGTCCTGGCAGTCGTCGATGCTCAGCGTGCGCTCGGCGCTGCCGTCGCCGTCGTCGTCGACCTCGATGGTGAGGGGGCTGCCGTCCCCCGCCCAGGAGCCGGCGAGCAGGCGCAGGTTCGCGCCCGCGGGCTGGGGATCGAGGGTGGCCGCGAAGACCTCGCGGAGCAGCCCCCGGCTGCGGGTCAGGTGCAGGCTGACGACCTGCTCGCTCGCCGCGCCCAGGTCGACGATCGCGTCGCCCTCGGCCGGGAGCAGGCGGATGGCGAGGGTCTGCGGGGCTGCGTCCGTCTCCACACGCACGACGAGGCGGCTGTTGTCGTCCGATTCGCCGCTCAGCACGAGGGGGCCCGTCGCGGCCACATCGGTGACGTACTCCAGCTCCATCCCGCCCGCGCGGGACGCGAGCTGGTGGCTGCCGACCCCGGCCACGCCCGACACGAAGGCCATGCGGCGGTCGGTGCGCCAGAGGCCCATCGAGAGCTGGTCCTCCTCGGCCTCGTTGGGCGCCGAGGTGTTGGCGTCGACGCAGAGATCGTCGGGCCCGCCGACGAAGAAGGACAGGCCGGCGCGGTCGCCCCAGAGCCCGCTGTAGTTGGGCCGCACGGCCCCGAAGTCGCCCTCGAACTGGAAGCCCTCAGCGGTGTAGCCGACCGACTCGCCCTCGCAGTCGCTCACCGCGACCTGCGCGGGGCCCTGGACCAACACGGTGCTGCCCGTGGCAGACGAGCCTTCGCAGAGCAGGCACTGGCCCGGCGTGGTCCGGGCGGCCAGCGGCGTCACCCAGATCCCGTTGCCGTCGTCGAGGTCGCCGGCGTAGGTCCCGTTGGGGTCCTCGCCCGCGGTGTACTCCCAGCTGTCCGCGTCCGCGTCGATGCGGATCCGCTGGTCCTCGCCGGGCAGGTTGGGGTCGTAGACGAGCACGTCCCACGCGTCGTCGTCCCGCTCTTCGATGCCGTAGGGGGTGAGGGCGTGGCCGCCGGTGGGGCCGCCCTCGTCGTCCAGCGAGACCAGGCCCAAGCGCACGACGGGTCCTTCGAGCCGGAGCACCTGCTGCAGGCCGCGGAGCAGCTCCAGGCCGCTGAGCTCGTCGCTGTTGTCGACGACCCCGCCGAGAAACTGCGTGGCCTGCCAATAGGCGATGCGCGGGCCGGCGGACTCGATGTCCAGGTCCGCCGCGCGGCTGCCGCCGTAGTCCTCCGCCGAATCGGAGCCGGCGTAGAGCGCCTGGCTGAAGGCGCTCAGGCCCTCACAGCGCCCGCCCCCCATCGAGCGGTTGACCTGGAGGGCCCAGTACTCGGCTTCGGGGGTGAGGGTGCAGGCGGAGTCGCTGGCCGTTCCGGGCTCGCAGACGGTGGGGCCGAAGAGCTGCTGGGCTCCCGCCGAATCCAGCAGCGCAGGCGCCGCGATGCGGTCGAAGTTCGCGAACGTGAAGCCGTCCGCCTCGACCGTGAAGTCGGTGGACTGCTCGAAATCGGTACACGCCACCCCAACCGCGAGGAGCGCGAGCCAGCAGGGTGTTCTGATCATCGTGCTTCCCCAGCCCTCCCCGGGCCGGGAATCATCGCACAGGCGCTGCCGCATCGCGTCTCGGGCCGAGACTCGAGGCTCCAGCGGGCGGTTGGGTGCCGGGCGAGGGCTCGGGGCGGCGACGCGGTTGCGACCCCGCTCACTCCGCCGCGTCCAGCTCGGCCTGCGCTGACAGCCGGACAAAGGGCACCTCGGCCGTGCTCGCCAGCGCCTCCAGCCCGGCTCGGCCCGCAGCCTCGCCCCGCCGGTGCAGCGCCGTGGCGACGCGGAGGCGCAGCTCCTCGTCGGTCTCCGTCGGCAGGTGGCCCAGGAGCAGGGCCGTGGACTCCTCCGAGGCGGCCGAGACCAGGCGATCGATGGCCTCCTGCCTCGTCAGCGCGTCCGAAGACGCGAGCGCCGCAGCCTCACCCGCCACCGGAGCGAGCTCGGGGTGGTGGTGCAATCCAGCGTCCGCCGCGGGGTGGTCCTCCGCCTGGTCGTGGTGCACGTCGCCCACGTGCTGGTGCACAGCCTCCTCGTGCCCGTGCGCGCGCGCCCCGCCGGTCAGCCGGGGCAGGGCCGCGAAGGTGGCGACCAGCAGCAGGGATCCGCCCGCCAGCTGGAGCAGGCGCGGGCCCGCGCGCTCCGCGTCCAGCACCGAGCGCGCCATGAGCGCCACCGCGAGCACGACGCCGAAGCAGGCCACGATCACCGGACCGGGCGGGTGCTCGTAGCCGAAGAGCAGGCCGACCACGGACACCGCCGCGCCGATGGACCAGGTCGCCACCAGCCGCCCCCGAACGCTGTCGGCGAAGAGCGAGGCCACGGCGCCCGGGA
>JAJDAI010000640.1 GCA_029261955.1 Deltaproteobacteria bacterium
CCGCCGACGTCGGCCGCCCCTACGGCGACGTGGTCAAGCTCATCGACGTCATCAAGCAGGAGGGCGTCTTCAAGTTCGCCCTGAACATCGACGCGGTCCCCCTGCCCTCCAACGCCCCACCCCAACCGACCGCCCCAACCGCGGCGCAGTAGGCCTCGGTGGACAGCCAGCCCCACGCCTCGCCCACGCCCCCCTCGCGGCCCCCGCCGCGGCGCCTGCGTGCGGCGAAGAAGAAGGCCCCCGCCCGCAAGCGGGCCTTCGTGCCGGTCGAGATCGTCGAAGACGAGCCCTTCTGGGATCGCAGCATGCTCGTGGGGCTGCTGCTCGGGCTGCTCCTGCTTCCGTCGATCGGCTGGGTGGTGTTCCGGGTCGTGCCCGAAGCCCCCGAGCTGCTCCAGCAGATCGTGGAGTTCACGCTGATCGAGCCGCCCGAGCCCGAACCGGAGCCCGAGCCCGAACCGACCCCGGTGCCCAAGAAGAAGCCGAAGAAGGTCGACATGAAGGAGATCGACAAGCCGATCCCGACCCAGGCCTCCGAGGAGCCGGTCGAAGAGGCGAAGCCGGTGTTCGGCGTGTCGATGACCTCGACCCGCGATGGCCCCGGCGACTTCCAGATCCGCGTCGGCAACACGCTGATGAAGGAACCCGAGGACGAGATCGTGCCGCCCGAGGACGTCAAGCCACTGCGCAGCGTGTCCTTCTCGCGCCTGGAAGAGCCCCCGCGCATCCTGAAGGACTACCGGGCGGAGTATCCTGAGGTTCCCCGCTCCGAGGGGATCGAGGGCACCGTCGTGCTGTACCTGACCATCGACGAGACCGGCAAGGTGACCGCGGCCCGCGTCGTGCGCGGCGTGCACCCCGATCTCGACGCCGCAGCGAAGGCCGCGACCTACCGGTTCCGCTTCAAGCCCGGCATGTCGGGCGGCGAAGCCGTCATCACCACGAACTACTCGTATCGCTACACGTGGCTCATCGACTCCTGATCCTGCTGGCGCTGCTCGCGCTCGCCGCGCCCGTGGCGGCGCAGGAGGCCGCTGATCCCGAGGTGCAGCCGTCGGCGGACGAGGACGTCGCCCCCACAGCGGACGACGACGGCCCTCCCGGGGCAGACGACGACGATTCCGCGGACGACGACGATTCCGCGGACGACGACGACTCCGCGGACGACGACGGCCCTTCGGGGGCGAGCGAGGGCGCCGACGCCCCCCCCGATTGGCCGCTCAACGACAAGCCCGCGCTGCACAGCCAGCCCACGCCGCCCATCCTCGACGCCACCGAGCCCAACTACCCCCAGGAGGCGCTGGAGCAGGCGGTCGAAGGCCGCGTCGTCATGGAGTTCAGCCTCGACGAGAACGGCGCCGTCACCGACGTGACCGTGCTGCGCGAGCCCGGCATGGGCCTCGGGGACGCCGCCACCGCCGCGCTGCGCGACACCTTCTTCGAGCCGCCCCCGCCCGAGGGGCCCGCGCAGGACCTGCGCCGCTACGTGCACGTCACCCGCTTCGTCCTGCCCGACTTGTACCGCCCGCCGCCCCCGGAGCTCGAGGGCCCCGAACCGGTGATGGCCGACGAGCTCACCCAGCTCCCCCAGCTGACCTCGGAGGTCGCCGCCTCCTACCCCAGCGACGCGAAGGAGGCCGGCATCCAGGGCCAGGTCTTCCTCGAGCTCGAGGTCGGCGACGACGGCTCCATGGAGGCCGTCACCATCCTGGAGACCCAGCCCCCCGGCTGGGGCTTCGAGGTGGAGGCCCTGCGCGCGGCCTGGAACTTCGAGTTCGAGCCCGCCTACGCCGGCGAGGTCCCGGTCCCCGTCCGCATCACCTACACCTACTTCTTCGAGCTGGAGGAGGTGATCGTCGAGGTCCCGGTGGACACCCCGGACCCCGGCGCGGCCATCGATCCCGAGGGCCCCGTCAACTACTCGGGCTTCGTGCGCGAGCGCGGCAGCCGGAAGCCGCTGGGCAGCATCGACGTCATCATCGAAGAGCTCCAGCACTCGGTCCTCACCGACGACTACGGCTACTTCGAATTCCGCGGCATCCCCGTCGGCATCTACCGCGTGCTGATCGCCGCGCCCGGCTACGCCAAGTTCGAGACGGAGGAGGAGATCAACCCCGGTGAGGCGACCGACGTCGTCTACTTCGTCCGCGAGTCGCCCCTGGGCGTGCCCGAGACGATCGTGCGGGTGAAGGCGGAGAAGAAGGAGGTCACGAAGCGCTCCATCTCGATCAAGACCATCGAGCGCATCCCCGGCACCTTCGGCGACCCCGTCAAGGTCGTGCAGAACCTGCCCGGCGTCGCCCGCAGCCCCTTCGACTTCGGCCTGCTGATCGTGCGCGGCAGCGGCCCCGAGGACAGCGGCGCCCACATCGACGGCGTGCGCGTGCCCCAGCTCTTCCACTTCGGCGGCTTCCGCTCGGTGCTCACCCCCGTGATGCTCGAGAGCGTGGACTTCTACCCCGGCGGCTTCGGCCCGGCCTGGGGCCGCCTGATGGGCGGGGTGCTCGATGTGCGCACCCGCAACGAGTACCAGGACACGGTGCACGGCCTCATCCAAGCCGACCTGCTGGACGCGAGCGCGGCCATCACGGGCCCCATCAAGAAGAAGGGCGAGCGCAAGCCGATCGGCGGCTTCGTCTTCGCCGCACGCCGCTCCTACCTCGATCTCATCCTGCCGCTGCTCGCCCCGCCCAGCGTGGACCTCGAGAACATCATCCTCCCCCAGTGGACCGACCTGCAGGGCAAGGTCACGCTCTTCCCCACGGACGACCACCGCCTGAGCTTCCTGGCCTACTACTC
>JAJDAI010000065.1 GCA_029261955.1 Deltaproteobacteria bacterium
GGCGGGCGTCGCGGCCGCCACGGGCACCGGGGTCGCCTCGACGATGGGGGTCGGCGCGGCCTCGTCCTTGCTGCCCAAGCCAAACGCGAAGGCCATGCCCACGGCGAGGAGCAGCAGCACGCCCCCGATGGCGGCCACACGGCGGCTCGAGCTCCGGGGCAACTCGAGCGCGACGGTGGCCTGCGGAGTCGAGGGCCCGGACGCGGTCGGCACGCTCAGCCCCGCGGACTGCGGCGGCCCCTTGCGGCCGAAGTCGCCCAACTCCCGCGAGGTGGGCAGGTGCTGCTTCAGGCCGGCCACCCACTGCGCCAGCGCCGGGCCGGGGGCGTCGCGGCGGATGGCCTCCAGCTCCTCGATGACCGGCGCCAGGCTGTCGTAGCGGTCCTCCGGCTTGCGGGCCATGAGCTTCGCGACCACCGGACCCATGGGTGCGTAGCGATCGGTGACCCGCTGGACCGGCTCCTCGATGGGGGTCTGGAGGATGCCGCGGATGACCGACGCGAGCGTCTTGCCCGGGAAGGGCACCTGGAGGGTGACCAGCTCGTGGGTCATCGAGCCCAGCGAGAAGAGGTCGGAGCGGCGGTCGAGGTCCACGCCCTCGACCTGCTCGGGCGACATGTAGACGGGCGTGCCCTTCGTCGCGTCTCCGGCGGTCGTCTTGTAGAGGTTGCTCTCGGCCTTCGCGATGCCGAAGTCCATGAGCTTCACTTCACCCTGGGTGCCGATCATCACGTTGCCGGGCTTCAGATCCCGGTGCACGAGCTTGAGGGGGCTGCCGTCGGGGCCGCGCAGCTCGTGGGCGTAGTGCAGGCCGCGGCAGACCGCGAGGAGGATGTCGACGGCGACGGACGCGGGCACCCACTGCCGGCTCTTGCGGCAGGCGCTGAGCATGTCGTGCAGCGTCCAGCCGTCCACGTACTCCATGGCCATGTACCAGTGGCCATCGACCTCATCGAACTCGTAGATCTCGACGATGTGCGGGTGCCGGAGCTGACCGCCCAGGCGCGCTTCGTTGATCAGCGCCTTGACGACCGCCTGGTCTTCGGTGACCTCGGGGTCGAGGCGCTTGACCGCCACCGACTTCTCGAAGCCCATCGGGCCCGCGCGCACGGCGCGATACACCGTCGCCATGCCGCCCTCGCCGAGCAGGCTGACGAGGCGGTATCGGCCAAACGAGACCGGCTCGGTCGAGGGAGCTTCTTCGGGCTCCATGGGCAGCGGGTGCCTCCGTGATCGCGGGGTGGCCATCTTAGGGGCGAGCTTCGCCCGGGGCCAGTCGCGCGAGACAGCACAGTGCCTGAGCCGCGCCAGCCTTGCTGGGCTCGGGCGCTTCAGGCTCCGACAGGCCAGCGATCCGTGCACATCAACGCCTGGGGCATATCGCACATTCCGGACCACGGCTGGTCCCGATTCTCGTAGCCTCCGAGGGTCGGGGTCTTTGGCTCCGGCGAATGAGGGGGGGGGGTGGGCGGCCACCTCCAGGAGGACACCGAACCCATGAGAATTCCTGCATTCCTGGCCTCTGTCATCGTGCTCGCTGGCTGCAACGGGGGCCTCGATGACCCGCTGCACGCCACCGGCTCCACGACCATCCTGAGCTCCTCGGACCACGCGGCGCTCATCACCGCAAACGTCGAGCAGGGCAGCGTGACGCGCCTCGATCCCGAAACCGGCGCCACGAGCGAGATCGACGTCGGCGGGGAGCCCAGCCGCCTCGCGCGGGTGGGTGATTCGGTCGTCGTCTCGCTGCGCACCGAGCGCGCGCTGGCCGTGCTCTCCGACGACGGCGAGACCCTGCGGCTCGACCGCCGGGTCGACACGGGCGCCGAGCCGGTGGGCGTGGTGGCGGACGAGGATGGGACGCGGGTCTACGTGGCCGCGTCGACGGCGGGGGTCGTGCAGGAGTTCGACGCCCAGAGCTGGGAGCTGCTGCGCGAATTCGCCATCGAAGGCGAGCCCCGCTGGTTGGCCCTCAAGCCCGGCCTCGCGGCGCTCTACGTCGGCTCGGCCTTCGGCGGCACCATCTCGACGGTGTCCCTGGACGACGGCTCGGTGAGCACGACCCAGCCCCCGCGCATCGTCGGCACCCTGCCGTCCAACGGCACCGAGGTGGACCTGACCGCGCGCATCACGGGCGATCTGACGGTCGACCCCGACGGCAAGTACCTCGCGGTCCCGGTGCTCTACGTGGACAACAGCACCGTCGGCGACCCGGCCAGCATCCCCGGACAGGGCTACTACGTGCAGGACAGCGGTGGGCGCTTCCGGCCCAGCGTCGCCATCCTGCCCCTGGGCCCCGACGGCGCGATCCACGCCGACGAGGGCGAAGCGATCGACCTGAACGTCTTCGACGCCGAGGGCACGCAGTGGAACTCCTACCCCACCTCGGTGACCATCGCCGGGGACAAGAGCTCGCTGCTGGTGACCATGGAGGCCAGCGACGCGGTCGTCGTGATCGACGGGAACGACATCGGGCGCACGGCACGCACGACCCCGAGCCTGGGCGGCGCCCCGCCGCCCGAGAACATCTTCGGCCAGCGGGTCAACGTGGTGGTGAAGGCGGGCGGAGGACCGCGCGGCGCGGCCTTCCTGGCCGACGGCAGCGCCTTCGTGCACCAGTTCCTCGACGACTCGGTCGCCTCGGTGCCCCTCGCGGGCGCGCGCGGCAAGTTCGATGACCAGGGCGCCGCCGCCTTCGGGCGCGCGGGCAC
>JAJDAI010000641.1 GCA_029261955.1 Deltaproteobacteria bacterium
TGCGGCGCTGGCCCAGCAGGTCGAGGTCGTCCAGGAGGTCAGCCTGTTCGACCACGCGGCGAAGAGCGGCGCCACCAAGGGGGCGCCACGGTGGACTCGCAAGGAGCGCGACTCGTGGCTCGCCGGGATCGGGCCCGCCGATGGACACCCCATGTACGGGGGTGCCAGCTACGACAAGCTCTGCGCCGTCGTGCCTTTGGCCGATGGCGGGACGGCCTTCGTGGCGACGCAGAAGAGCGAAGGAATGAGCGGCCTGGGTCGCGTCGTCTGCGGCTGGACCGCGCTGGGTGGCAACCATCCCGCGCCGCACTACCTGCTCCTGGCTGTGCGCCGCGGTCGGGGCGACCTCCGGGCCGTGGCCGTGAGCGGCGACCCGATCGTGACCATCGTGGACGTCGAGCACGGCGAGTCGGCAGCCGGGATGCTTCGGCGCGTCGACCTGAAGGCGGCGAACGAAGGCTTGTAGCCCAGGTCTCGGCTGATCAGCCCGCGTCCTGCAGATGTCGAACTCACAGCACCCCGCAGCGCAAGCCGCCTCGTCGCACGATGGCGGCTTTGCCACGCCTACGGCGGCCGGTACCTGCCCACGGTGGTTTTCGCGGTTCCTCAGCAGCCGATGGGGGTGCGGGGTAGGCAACACGACGGTTCCGGGCAGTGGCAGTGGCCACAACAGCAGGGACGGGAGGCGAGGCCAGCCGGGATGACTGGCCGGCGCTACGCGCGGCCACGGGCCCCCGGGTCTGGCGGAGGCGGTGCGGAGACCCCGGTCGTGGGTGCCGCGCGAAGCGCCGGCCTTCTCCTCGCCCGCGTGCCGCCCGTCCCGCGGCTGCGGCGCCGGTGACGCGCCCAGCCTTCGCGCGCGGCCACTGCCTCCGGCGGGAGGGTGGCGCGGGACCAGGGTCCGAGCGCGATCACCTCGCTCACGCGCCAGGCCCCGCTGTCACGACACTCTCCTCTTTAGAAGAACAAGGGGAGTGACGTGACACCCCGAAGCCCTCCGCGATCCCTTCGAGCGTGAGACCCTCGAACCACCGCTCGGGCTCCGTCACCAGGCGCTGACGCTCTACCACCGCGAACTTCAAGGCCTGGGCGTGCGTCTCGGGGTCCAACCAGTAGGTGCGCACGGGCGTTCCGTTCTCGCGGGCCTGCTTGTTGCCCAGCCTCAGGCCGACTGTGCGCAGGACGTCGGACAGCAGGCTGTAGGGCCTCTGCATCACGTTGCAGCGCACGTGGATGCCGTATACGGCGAGTTCCTTGCGGTCGGCGTGAGCCCAGTCCGCCGCCGTTTTCGCCTTCGACCGGTCCAGAAGCACGCCGGGCGCAGTGACGCCGAACTGGCGCAAGACCTCGGCTCGGCCGAAGGCGTCCAGGCAGTCGTGGCGCAGCCCCGTGGCCGAAACACCGTGCGCGTGGGCGGCCCAGTCGTTCTTCAGGAGACGGGCTCCATTCTCCTCCAGGTAGAGCAGCATGCGGGCCAGAGCACGCGTCTTGTCGCGACCCTTGCCGTCGTCGTCGTAAAGCAGGACCTCCTCGGTGATCTCCCCGTAGAAGTCACGGATGAAGGCCTTCTCGACGGAAAGGCGCTCCGCGGCATCAGCGGGCTCCTTGAGGTCGCGAGCCTCCTCGATGTCCATGTCGGCCGCCGCGAGCAACTCCTGGCGGTGCTTGGCCTTGACGGCTGCGCGCGCAGCACGAGCCTCCGCTTTGTAGTCCGCCTCGTCCTCTTCGCTCGGGCGGGGCCCCAGGATCTCACGCCACGGGTACGTGAGGTTGAGTGTCTGCAGGTAGGCGCGGAAGCCTGCGGCGATCCTGTCCGTGCCGTTGCTCCGCCGGTGGGCTTCCGTTACGCAGAAGTGGTCGAGATGCTGCTCAGCTTCGGGCAGCGTTCGCTTCTCCCCGTCTTCCCAGCGCAGCCCCTCGTAGGCGATCTCCCGAGGCAGCCCGATCGAGTTCGCCAGAGCCTTCGTCTCGGCCTCCCGGTTCAGCACCTGCCTGCGGATGACCGCAGGGTCCCAGGTCTGGTTCTTCCCCCCGCCCGCAGGTACACCAGGATCTCGCGGCATCGCGGCGCGCGGATCCTGTGCAGCATCTGGCCGCAGCCCGGGGCCGGCAGCGTCTCGCTGTTGAAGCTGCCGAAGATGCGGTCGAAGTGGTCCTTGATGTCGATCGAGACCCCCGTGCCGATGCTCGGGGTGTAGATCAGCGCGTCGTAGTCTCCCACCCAGGAGTCGATGTTCGACAAGTCGTACTTCTCGTCCGCCGCCGTATCCCGGTTGATGAGTGCGATTTTCGCGCCGGGACGTGCGTCCTGCAGCCGCTCCGCCCACGCCGCCGCGCCGTGACGCGACGTCATGGCCACCGCGAGCTTCTCGCCGCGGTGCCAGGCGTCGAGCAGGTTCTTGGTCCAGATCCCGAGGTCGGAGGTCACGCCGTACTTCCACGGCAGCGGCGGGTCCGCCACAACGACCTTCAGCGGGTCCTGCGGACGGAGCTGGTTGATGAAGCCCACGGAGTAGGGCGACAGGTCCGCGTCGAGCACGACGACCGGGTGGCGGAGAACCTGCTGGACCGGAAGTTCGACACCTCGGCCCCGAACCAGGTCTGGGTGGGCGACATCACGTACCTGGCGACGAAGACCGGCTGGGTGTACCTCGTGGTCCTGCTCGACCTGTTCAGCCGCAAGGTCGTGGGCTGGTCGTTGCAGCAGCACATGCAGACGGAGCTGTGCCTCCAGGCGCTGCACCAGGCCGTCGCCACGCGCCGTCCCGGTCCCGGCCTGGTGCACCACAGCGACCGTGGCTCGCAGTACACCAGCGACGACTACCAGGCTGCGCTCGAGGCCATCGGCGCCATCCCGTCGATGAGCCGCAAGGGCAACTGCTGGGACAACGCCGTAGCCGAGTCCTTCTTCGGGACCCTGGAACAGGAGCTGGTGCTGCAGCAGGAGGAGCTCTGGCCCGACGAGGCCGCCGCCCGGGCCGCGGTCGGCGAGTACATCCATCGCTTCTACAACCAGCGCCGCCGCCACTCGACACTCGGGCAGCTCAGCCCGGTCCAGTTCGAAGCCGCGCATCGCGTCGTGGAGGCGGCTGCCGCATGAGTAGAAAGAGCCGGGCCCAAAGGCCCGGCCCCATCCGTACAGGCACCTGCCACGGCGCTCAGGTTGGTCCTCACCAGAGCCCTATCCTCCGAGCAGGTGGGCGAACCCTACACCGTGTCCGACCGGGGCTACCCCCATCCGGTTGGCCACAAAGCGAGAAACCTCGGGGGCGAGGGGCAGAGCCCCCATCCGTCTGCGCGGTGCAGCCGAGCAGGCGTACTCAACGAACTGGTCCGGCAAAACGTGCAGGGTCACACACCCTGCTCACCGCACTCGGAGCGCATCGCGTTTCCTCTGGCACGCGTCGCAGACACCGAGTGCCCCCCCCTTCCGCGCGGGGTCAACCGCCGTCCCACGCCAGCGAACTGGAGCAGCATCGGTCCGCCATCCGGCCGCCCAGACGGGACTCGCCCTGCAAGACTGCGCGCGTGCTCGATCTCCCCGCCATCCTGAACACCTCCCCCATCCGCCACCAGGCTCGCCGCTGGGTCGGCCCCTTCGAGGATCCCGAAGTGCAGGTGCTGCGCGTCTGGCCGCAGCCCGCCAGCTGGGGGTGGACTCCGCGGTCCGGCTGGCAGCCCATCGACCTCGATCTTCGGGTCCACTGCGCCGACCCGGACTCTCAAGACGACGCCGTGCCCCCCAACGACGCGCTGGGGTGGAGCGTGCCGCTGGGCCCCCTCCTGGCCACCATCCCCGCCCCGATCCGCGAGGCCGCGGCCCTGCAGGGGAATTGCACCTGCTGGCGCCTGGTCATGCTCCTCCATGATCTGCCCGAGCTGCTCCCGCTCGCCGGTGAGAACCGCGCGCTGGCTGGCCTGCTCGCGCACCAGACCGGGCCGAGCGAGGACGCGGAGAGGTCCCTGGGAAGCCTGCGCGCGCTTCTGGCTCGGCCGCGCAAGCACCTGCTCCCGCGGCTGGGCCTGCCCCCCGAGAAGGGCTTCCTGCGCATCCTCGAGCGCCTCGAGCCCGGCGCGCTCGACGAGCCCGGTCCAGAAGGTGTGAGCCTGGTCCTCGGCACGGCCACGGGGCAGGTGCTCAAGTGGTTGCGTCACCTGCGCTGCATTCGGGCCGACGTGCTGTGCGTCCTGGAGGACCCGTCGCTTCAGCCGCTGTGCAGCTACAGCCTCCTCGACGACGAGGACGATGTCCTCGATGGAGGACTGCACAGCTACCTGCTCGAGATCGCCGTGGGCAGGGCCGAAGGCTGGGCGGCGCTGAGCCCGGCGAGGTTCACCTCCCGGCGGCAGGTGCTGGAGTTCAGCGCCGCACTGCCCCCCGACTCGAAGCGCATCTGGACACCCGAAGAGTTCCCCACGCCCTTCGAGGCCCCCACGGCCCAGGTGGTGCTGGAAGGCACGCCGCAGGTCAGCTTGCGGCATGTGCCCTCCGCCGTCGAGATGCAGGCGCGGGCGCTGGAGGACCAGCACTGCATCGCCCGGCAGCGCAAATACCCCGAGCACGCGGCTCGGGGGGCGGCAGCGATGTACCTGGCGCACTGGGAGGAGGGCGGCAGCGAGCAGCGGGCGACCGTCTGGCTGCGGCTGGGACGCCGTGGGTGGGAGGTCGAGCAGACCGCGCTGCCGCGCAACGAGGACCCGCCGCGCTGGTTGCTGCTGCGCCTGGAGGCGTGGGTGGCCGACCTGAACGACGTCGAGGAGGAGACCGCCCCCGGGGGACCGGTGCAGCAGGCGCTGCCGCTGACGTTCAGGCACTCCGCGTTGGACGTTCCCGGTGCGATGCTTCAGGCCCCTGCCCAGCAGCGGCCCGAGGACCTCGGCTACGAGGACTGGTGGGCATGGTTGGGCTGAGCGGCGGAATTCGACGTCCTGCGGCCCCACCCCCGGACACCGAGGCACCCACCCACGGACACCCGCCCTCCCGACCCGGGACACCCGGGTCTCGCCCACGGACACCGCGCACCGGCCTGTGGACACCGAGGAGCCCGCAAACACGCGATCGACGCCTTCACAGCATGCACGACAGCGGAAGCTCCGCCGGACGCGGCGCGCCCATCGGCTCCGGTGCCCACGCTGCCGTCCCCTTCGGCGCCTGCCGCGGCACGGCCACTGGGTCGACCAGTGCCATCCCCGTCTCGTCGCCCAGCGCCTTCCAGCCCCGCATGAGGCGCTGGAGCGAGCGCGCGGCCGGCGGGATGGCGGACTGGAGGCTGACTTCGCCCACCACCGCCCACCAGGACTGCCGCACGACGACTCGGGGCATGCCGTGCGCCCGACACACCGCCTGCCAGCTGCGACGGAGATCACCGAAGGTGTAGCTGGGGCCCTCCACGCCGAACGCAGCCGCGCACGCGCGCGCCAGCGCCGGCTGCAAGCGCGCAGTCGGGCGATCCCAGCGGGTGAGGCACGGGAAGAGCCAGGTATCGGGCGACATCCGGCTCAGCAGGGGGTGGGAGGCGTCCAGCAGGTCCATCGCCCACGGCGCGATCCACGCACACCGCACGCGCCGCGGGTCTCGTGGTCGGCCAGGGGCCCTCGCGAAGAGCGCGACCTGTCGCTTCTGCAGCCGGATCTGCCCACGCCGCAACGCCGCGATCTCGCCCTCGCTCAGCCCGCCCCCCACCGCCAGACCGATCGCGGCACGCAGCAGCTCATCGGCCACCTCGAGGAGGGCCGCGATCTCCTCCAGGGAAGGCACCGACCGGCCCTTGCGCTCACCGACACGGCGGTCCGGCCCACGGGGGACTCGGGCAACCCGCGGGGGGAGCTGGACGGCCGCTGCCCACGCGCGCGCCGCCTCGCGGAGCACGGTCAGCGTGCGCGAAGCCGTCGACGCGGCCAGCGGCCGGCCGAGGAGGGGCCGCACCGGGTCCGTGAGCTCGACGCGGAGGCGCTCGACAAGTGCGTCGTCCACCTCGTGCATGGGGTGGTCACCCACCGCCCGGACCAGCCGCGATGCCGAGGCGCGCGCGCGCCACAGCCG
>JAJDAI010000642.1 GCA_029261955.1 Deltaproteobacteria bacterium
GGCTCGCAGAGGCCTCGTCGGCCGCTCACGCGACACTCACGCGAGACACCGAGGAGCTCGACCGCGTCGCCGTCTGGACGGCCCGGGAGGCCCTGGACGGCCGCGGCGACAAGGCGGCGGTGCGCGACCGGCTCTGGCGGGAGGGCAACCGCGACTTCGAGTTCCTGCCCATCACCGCGATCGCGCGGGGGGTGGATCCCGAGGCCGCGTTGAACGGCGCGCTCTCCGACCCGGCGCTGCCCTGGGGCCGCTTCGACCGCTACGCGCTGGCCCTCGTGCGCAGCGGCGATCGGGTGGCGGTCTGCGTGCTCCTGTTGCGTCGTCGCGCGGAGTTCCTGCCCGCGAAGCAGGACGGGCGCCTGCGCTTCCGGCTGCCCGCCGGCTACAGCGAGCCCGCGCTCTACGTCACCCGGCCCGACGGCACGGTGGGGCGGGAGGGGGCGACCGTGCGCGCGGGCGCGTGGGTGATCGACTACGACCTGGGGGCCGCGGGCGGCCGGTCCTTGATGGAGCTCATGGCCAGCGGCCCCACGGGGCCCGAGATCCTCGCGCTGTGGCCCGAGCAGGCCTCCGGCAGCGGCAGCGCGCGCCTCCGCACCGAGGGCGAGGCCGGTCCGCCTGCGGCGAACGATCCCTTCCCGGAGTCCGGGCCTGTCTTCTACAACCCCTACGGTGGCCGCGAGGCCCCGCCGCGCATCGACGACGCGGCGGCGGCCTGGGTCCGCGGCGGTCGACCGGGCCCCGATCGCAGCCCCACGCCCGAGGACGCGCGCGCGGCGGAGGACCACCTCTGGATGCTCGTGCAGGCGACTCGTCAGGCCCGCGGGCTGGAGAAGCTCCAGCGGAACGTGCCGATGACCGCCGCGGCGCGCCAGCACGCGCGAGAACTCGCTGCGGGCCAGCCCTTCGGCCACCAGACGACCAGCGGAACGGCGCTCGATCGCCTCGCAGCCCAGGGCCTCACGCCGCTCCGGGCGACCGAGAACGTCGCCATCGCCGCTGACGTGGCGGAGGCCCACGCCGCGCTGCTCGCCAGCCCCTCGCACCGGGGGAACCTGCTGGACGAGGGCGTGCAGTCCGGCGCGGTGGGCGTGGTGCTCCAGCGCGACACCCGGGGACGCTGGTCGGCGACCGTCAGCGAGGTCTTCGCCTCGCTGCTCACGGACGAGGAGGCCGCGCAGTGGGAGCCGGCGGTGCTCCAGGCCATCAACGACGTGCGGCGCGCCCAGAAGCTGGAGCCCGTCCGCTCGCGCGACCGGCTCGACGCGATGGCCGTGGCGGCGGCGGAGGCTGCGATCGCGTCCAACCTCGTCCTCTCGGCGGAGCAGCGGAGCCGGATCGCGTCGGACCTGCGTTTCCACTTCAACGGGGTGGGCAACGTCGGCGTCGACCTGTTGATCACCGACGACCCGGCCCGCGCGGCCATGCTGGCGCACACGCTCGAGGACTTCATCGAGGTCGGGGTGGGCGTCGTGCGGCTCACCAGCGCGCAGGGCGGTCACCCTGAGGGCACGCCGGTGATTGCGCTGCTGTTCGTCCAGCGTTAGACAGGGCTTGACGCCGCATCGGCTGTGTTAGGTTGGCGCGTCTTGCGGGCCTGCTTCAACACGGGAGAACACCCCATCCAGATCGACACCAAGTCCGGTCCGCCGGCCGACGAATCGACCCGCATTGAGGTCGACGACAACAACGCCGCCCGCGAGCTGAGCGGGGAGCGCCGTCGAAACCTCCGCGCCATCGAGCGCATCCTCGACGTGAAGGTGGCGATCCGCGGGAACGTGCTGACCATCACGGGCGCCGAAGACGCGCGCGAGCGCGCGGCCGATCTCGTCCACCAGTTCCTCGAGCTGATGGAGTCGGGCCTCACGCTCAGCCCCGGCGACGTCGCGCACGCGGCGAGCCTCGCGGCGCGCGATTCGGACGTCCGGCTGCGCGACTTCATGCTCGACACCGTCGTCATGACCTCGCGACGGCGCCCCATCACGCCCCGATCCCCGAACCAGAAGCTCTACGTGGACGCGATCCGCGAGAACGACCTGGTCTTCGGGATCGGCCCCGCGGGCACGGGCAAGACCTACTTGGCGGTGGCCATGGCCGTCGCCGCGCTCCAGAAGGGCGAGATCCGCCGCATCATCCTCACCCGGCCGGCGGTCGAGGCCGGCGAGAAGCTCGGGTTCCTGCCCGGCGACCTCGCGGAGAAGGTGAACCCCTACCTCCGTCCTCTCTACGACGCCCTCAACGACATGCTCGATCCGGCGAAGTGCGCCCGCTTCATCGAGCAGGGGACCATCGAGGTCGCCCCGCTGGCGTTCATGCGTGGGCGCACCCTGAACCAGGCCTTCGTGATCATGGACGAGGCCCAGAACAGCACCCGGGAGCAGATGAAGATGTTCCTGACCCGCTTGGGCGCCGACAGCCAGGCCGTGGTCACCGGGGACGTCACCCAGATCGATCTCGAGCGAAACCGGCTGTCGGGCCTGCTCGACGCGCAGCGCGTCCTGGCCGGGATGAGCGACATCCCCTTCATCGAGTTCCAGCGCGTCGACGTGGTTCGCCACCCGCTCGTCCGACGGGTCCTGGCCGCCTACGAGCGTGCGGAGGTGCCCCGTGGCAACTAAGCCCAGCAAGGGAACTGGCAAGGGAACTGGCAAGGGACGCAGCAAGGGACGCCGGGCGGGCGACGACCAGGCGCGCGGCTCCGCCTGGATCAACGAGCACCCGCGCGCGGCGCGCCTCATCCTGGGCCTGCTGGTGGCGGCGGCCGCCGCGGCCATGATGGTCGATTGGACCCCGCTTTCCGGCGTGCGAGGCCTCGCCGCGGGCGACATCGCCAAGTCCGACTTCCGCGCGGATCGCGATCTCGAGGTCGACGAAGAGGCCCTCACCGAACAGAAGCGCAGCCAGGCCCGCGAGGCGGTTCAGCCGGTCTTCGAGTACGACGTGCTGCTCGCGCGCAACGTGCAGACGCGCATCGAGACGGCCTTCTCGGCCATGCGGAGCTTCCTGCAGGAGGAGGCCGCCCGCGCCCCCGCGCTGGAGTCCGCAGCCGAAGGGGACGACGCGGCGGCGGTGGCCCCCGATGACGATGGCGCAGGCGCGACCCCGGTCGACCCCGGTCGGCTCGAGGAAGCCGTGGACCGCTTCGAGCGGGACCTGGGCGTCGAGCTGGACGACACCGTGGCCAGCACCCTGCAGTTCTTCGGCTGGAGCGCGACGGTGGAGCGCGACGTCCGGGAGCTGCACCGCGCGGCCCTCAGCGGCTTTGTCGTGCAGTCCCGCGCGGCGCTGCCCAAGAAGGGCGGCATCCTGGTGGTCGAGGTCGAGGGCAGCGAGTCCCGCGAGTACACCCTGGAGGACTTCAAGCGCGTGCGCGACCTGACGGAGGCTCGCCGCTTCGTCCAGAGCGTCGCCAACCAGGACTTCGCAGACCGCCCCGCGCACCTCGTGCAGGCGATCATGCAGCTGGCGGGCGAACTCTGCGTGCCGAACCTGCGCTTCGACGCCTCCGCCACGGAGGTGCGCCGGGAGGTCGCGGCCGCCTCGGTCCAGCCGGTGAAGGTCCGCTACCAGAAGGGTCAGGTCATCGTTCGATCAGGCGAGCCGATCTCCGACTGGAGCCTGCTCGTGGTCGAGCGCATGACCCAGGACGCGCGCGCCTACCGCCCCTGGCTGCACCACCTCGCGCTCACCGCCCTCCTGCTCCTCTTCTTCGCCCTGCTGGAGCAGTTCGCCGCGCGCTTCGTGAGCAAGTTCCGGCAGCGCTTCGTCGACCTCGCGTCCATGGGCAGCCTGCTGCTCGTCGCGGCGCTCGCGTCGTGGCTGATGCACCTGGTGGGGACCACGCTCTCCGCCGCCATCCCGTCCATCCCCGTCACCGCCTTCGCCTACGCCGTGCCCGTCGCCGTGGGCGGGATCATGGTGCGGACGCTGATGAATTCGGAGACGTCCATCATCTGGGCGGTCGTCACGGGCATCGTCTGCGCGACCGTCGCGGGCGGAGACGCCTGGCTCGGCGTCTTCTACATCCTGTCCTCGCTCGCGGCCGCGGGCGGCGTCGGTCATGCCTCCGAGCGGGGCCGCGTGCTGCGCGCGGGCTTCGTGGCGGCCCTCGCCAACGTGGCCCTCGTCATCGCCATGGGGGTCGTGGGTCTCACGGCACTGAGCGCGGAGCCGATCGATCCGACCGCCGGCATCCAGATGGTCATGTGGCACGTGATCTTCGCCCTGGGCGGCGGCCTGATCTCCGGCGTGCTCGCGGTGGGGCTCGTGCCGCTCTTCGAGCAGATGGGCTACCTGACCGACAGCAAGCTGCTGGAGCTGACGAACCTGAACCACCCGCTGCTGCGGGAGCTCATCGTCAACTCGCCCGGCACCTACCACCACAGCATGGTCGTGGGCAGCCTGGGGGAGGCGGCCGCGGAGGCCATCCACGCCAACAGCCTGCTGGTGCGCGTGGGCGCCTACTTCCACGACGTCGGCAAGATGCTCAAGCCGCAGTACTTCATCGAGAACCAGCGCGACGGGGAGAACCCGCACGACCGCCTGTCGCCGTCGATGTCGGGCCTGGTGATCATCTCGCACGTGAAGGAGGGCATCGAGCTGGCCCGCCGCTACGGCCTGCCCGAGCCCCTGGTCGACATGATCCCCCAGCACCACGGCACGAGCCGCGTGAGCTTCTTCTGGAACAAGGCGCAGCAGCAGGCCGACCCGGACAAGGAGCAGCCCAGGGAGTCGGACTACCGCTACCCGGGCCCGAAGCCGCAGTCCAAGGAGGCGGCGATCATGATGCTCGCGGACGGGGTCGAGGCCGCGACGCGCTCGCTCTCCAACCACAGCGAGGGCGCCATCCGTGCCCGCGTGAGCAAGATCGTCAACTCGGTGGTCGCGGACGGGCAGCTCGAGGAGTGCCCGCTCACCCTGAAGGACCTGCACACGGTCTCGGAGACCTTCATCCAGGTCCTGCTGGGCATCCACCACCACCGCATCGAGTACCCCGCCGCGCCCG
>JAJDAI010000643.1 GCA_029261955.1 Deltaproteobacteria bacterium
ACCTGGCTCAGCTTCGAGGAAGGCTGGGTCGAGGGCGACTTCGCGCCGGCTGGCGACAGCCTGGTCGAGGTGGCCTTCCGCGGCTGGCTGCGCGCCGACTCCCTGGAGCCCCTCGTGGGCGCGGACGCCTGCGACCTGCTCGAGGACTCCGCCGATCTGACCTGCATCGCCTGCCCGAGCGGCGAGGGCCAGTGCGCCTGGGTCGAGGTCGAAGGCCTCTCCGGGATCGAGACCTCCGCCGACTTCGCCGAGGTCGACGACGACGCCGCGGACGACTGCGGCGACGGTCCCCTGACCATCGCCAACTGCAGCGTGGGCGGCGGCTCTGCGCGCCTCGGTCTGCTGCTTCTGCCGCTGCTTCTTCGCCGGCGTCGCTGACGCCCGGGCGGGCATCGACCCCTTCTCAGGCCCCGAATCCGGCCCTAGCTTGGTTTTGAGACTGAGCGCGCCCGGTCCGACCCGGCGGGGCGCAAGACAGCGAGTTGAATCGCCGCGGGCTTGAAGAGAAGGACGGCTTGACCCGTCCCACGAGAGACGACGCAGAGCCAGCGCGCCGGCACGCAGGTGCCGGATTCCGACGAGCAGGGTCGACGACGATCTTTGGCAGCCGAGACGAACCGCTCCCTTCAGGGGACGGTGGTCCGGCTCTCGCCGTTTCCACCCCCCTGGGATCTGTTCCCTCGGCTGCTCCAATGGGCTTCGGCCTGCAGGAGTGAGCATGAGTGCAGGCGACTCGATCATCTCGATGATCCAGGCCAACCAGGACATGTCCCAGTACCGGGACCTGTCGTGGTCCGGAACCTTCTCGGACTACCTCGACATCGTGCGGTCCCAGCCGCAGGTGACCCGCAACGCCTACCAGCGCATGTACGACATGATCCTGTCCCACGGGACGGAGAAGTACGTCGAATTCCGCAAGCGCATCACGCGCTACAAGCTCTTCGACGACCCCATCGACGGCGGCAAGGACGGCATCTACGGCATCGACGTGCACCTGATGAAGCTGGTGCAGGTGCTCAAGTCGGCTGCCATGGGCTACGGCCCCGAGAAGCGCGTCATCCTGCTGCACGGGCCCGTCGGCTCGGCCAAGTCCACCATCGTGCGCGTGCTCAAGAAGGGCCTGGAGGTCTACTCCACGCAGCCCGAGGGCGCGCTCTACACCTTCGCCTGGAAGGACGAGGACGAGGAGGGCGGCTGGGTCCCCGACCCGGTGCACGCCGAGCCCCTGCTGCTCATCCCCGAGGAGTTCCGCAGCAAGGTGGCGAAGGACCTGAGCAACGCCGACTTCGAGGTGCAGATCGAGGGCGACCTCAGCCCCGTCTCCCGCTACTACCTCAACAAGAAGCTCGAGGAATACGACGGCGACTGGTCGCGCGTGGTGCAGGACGTCCGGGTGCGCCGCGTGGTGCTGAGCGAGAAGGACCGCGTCGGCATCGGCACCTTCCAGCCCAAGGACGAGAAGAACCAGGACAGCACCGAGCTCACCGGCGACGTGAACTACCGGAAGATCGCGCTCTACGGCTCCGACTCGGACCCGCGCGCCTTCAACTTCGACGGCGAGTTCCACGTGGCGACCCGCGGGATCATCGAGTTCGTCGAGGAGCTCAAGCTCGACGTGGCCTTCCTGTACGACCTGCAGACGGCGTCCCAGGAGCACAAGATAAAGCAGAAGAAGTTCGCTCAGTGCGACATCGACGAGGTGATCATCGGGCACACCAACGAGCCCGAGTACCGCAAGCTCCAGAACAACGAGTTCATGGAGGCGCTGCGCGACCGCACGATCCGCATCGACATCCCCTACTGCACCCGGCTCAGCAACGAGCAGAAGATCTACGAGAAGGACTTCAACAACGACCGGATCAAGGGGAAGTTCATCGCGCCGCACACGGTCGAGATGGCGGCGATGTGGGCCATCCTGACCCGGCTCGAGCAGCCCATGAAGGGCAACCTGAGCCTCATGCAGAAGCTCAAGCTCTACAACGGGCGGGCGCTGGCCGGCTTCACCGAGGAGAACGTCAAGGAGCTGCGCAAGGAGACGAAGCGCGAGGGCATGGAAGGCATCTCGCCGCGCTACATCCAGGACAAGCTGAGCAACTCGCTGGTCAACGACCACCACAACTCGGTGAACCCCTTCATGGTGCTCAACGAGCTCGACAACGGGCTGAAGCACCACTCGCTCATCGCGGACGAGGAGACCCGCAAGGGCTACCGCGAGCTGCTGGCCGAGGTGAAGAAGGAGTACGAGAACATCGTCAAGAACGAGGTCCAGAAGGCGATCTCGGCCGACGAGGAGGCGATCGCCCGGCTCTGCGCCAACTACATCGACAACATCAAGGCCTACACGCAGTCCGAGAAGGTGCGGAACAGCTTCACCGGCGACTACGACGAGCCGGATGAGCGCCTGATGCGGTCGATCGAAGAGAAGATCGACATCGCCGACAGCCGCAAGGACGACTTCCGCCGCGAGATCATGAACTTCATCGGCGCGCTGTCCCTGGACGGCAAGTCCTTCGACTTCAAGGCCAACGAGCGGCTCCACCGGGCCCTGGAGCTCAAGCTCTTCGAGGACCAGAAGGACTCGATCAAGCTCAGCTCCCTGGTCAGCAACGTGGTGGACGAGGCAACCCAGGCCAAGATCGACGTCGTGAAGTCCCGGATGATCCGGGACTACGGATACAACGACGAGTGCGCCACGGACGTCCTGTCCTACGTGGCCTCGATCTTCGCGCGGGGTGACGCGGAGGACTCGGCTTGATCAGCAAGATCGAAGGCGACGTCCGCCGCTTCCGCGACATCGTGCGCGGCCGCATCCGGCGGGACCTCAAGAAGTACATGTCCAACGGCGAGATGATCGGCCGCAAGGGCAAGGACTTCGTGTCCATCCCCTTGCCCCAGATCCAGCTCCCGCGCTTTCGCTTCGGCGACAACGAGGGGGGGGTCGGGGCCGGGGACGGGGACGAGGGCGACTCCGTGGGCGAGCCGGGCGACGGCGAGGGCTCGGGCAAGGCCGGGCAGGGCGCCGGGCAGCACATCCTGGAGGTGGACGTCACCATCGAGGAGCTGGCCGAGATCATGGGCGAGGAGCTGGAACTCCCGCGCATCGAGCCGAAGGGCGAGCGGAACATCGTCGCGAAGAAGGACAAGTACAACCGCATCGCGCCAGTGGGCCCGGACTCGCTGAAGCACTTCCGCCGGACCTACAAGCGCGCGCTCCAGCGGCAGATCTCGGCCGGCACCTACGACCCCTCGAACCCCGTCATCACGCCCCAGCGCAGCGACAACCGCTACCGGAGCTGGCGCGAGGACAGCAAGCCCGAACGCAACGCCGTCATCGTCTACATGATGGACGTGTCGGGCAGCATGGGGGACGCGCAGAAGGAGATCGTGCGCACCGAGGCCTTCTGGATCGACACCTGGTTGGCGAGCCAATACGACGGCCTCGAGACCCGCTTCATCATCCACGACGCCCAGGCCCGCGAGGTCGACCGGGACACCTTCTTCAGCACCCGCGAGAGCGGCGGCACGCTCATCAGCTCGGCCTACAAGCTGTGCATGAAGATGATCGACGAGGAGTACCCGCACCAGGAGTGGAACATCTACCCCTTCCACTTCAGCGACGGGGACAACTGGTCGGGCTCGGACACCCGCGACTGCATGCGGCTGCTGACCGAGGACATGCTGCCGAAGGTCAACGCCTTCTGTTACGGGCAGGTGGAGTCGGAGTACGGCTCCGGGCAGTTCATCAACGAGCTGAAGAAGAGCTTCCCCGAGGACGAGCGCGTCATCCTCAGCCGCATCGAGAACCGGGACGCCGTGATGGAGTCCATCAAGACCTTCCTGGGGAAGGGGCGATAGATGGACCACAGCCAATTCACGCAGCGGTTCCGGCAGGGCCTGTCCGAGGACCTCAAGCGCATGCAGGACGAGGTCGAGGCGGTCGCGAAGAAGGCCGGCCTGGACTTCTTTCCCGTCGTCTTCGAGATGGTGAAGCCCGAGGAGATGTCGATGCTGGCGGCCTACGGGGGCTTCCCCCAGCGCTACCCGCACTGGCGCTTCGGCATGGAATACGAGCAGATCCACAAGTCGTACTCCTACGGCCTGTCGAAGATCTACGAGATGGTGATCAACACGGATCCCTGCACCGCCTACCTGATGAACGTGAACCACCTGACCGACCAGAAGCTGGTCATGGCTCACGTGTACGGGCACTGCGACTTCTTCAAGAACAACATGTGGTTCGGGGGCACCAACCGGAAGATGCTCGACCAGATGGCGAACCACGCGGCGCGCATCCGCCGGTGGATCGATCGCCTGGGCACCGAGCGGGTCGAGGCCTTCATCGACGCCTGCCTGAGCGTGGACAACCTCATCGACATCCACGCCGGCGCCATCCAGCGCCAGCCGACCGGGCGCAACGATCTGCGGGAGCAGATCCGCGAGCGTGCGCGGGCCGGCGAGACCCCGGAGCTGCCCGACGCGAAGAACTTCAAGTTCGACGTCGATCACTCCTACATGGACGAGTACATCAACCCGAAGGACGAGGTCCTGGCGCGGCGCGAGGCGGCCCTGGAGGCGACGCTCAAGCCCGGCAAGGTGCCCGAGAAGCCCGAGCGCGGCGTGCTCGGCTTCATCCTGGAGCACGCCCCGCTGCACGACTGGGAGGCGGACATCCTGGGGATCATCCGCGCCGAGGCCCTCTACTTCGCGCCCCAGGCCCAGACCAAGATCATGAACGAGGGCTGGGCCACCTTCTGGCACACGAAGCTGATGACCGAGAAGCTGGCCCACGCCAACGAGATCGTGCAGTACGCCGAGTCCACCTCGGGCACCACGGCCATGAACCCGCGGCAGCTCAACCCCTACAAGCTGGGCCTGGAGCTGTTCCGCGACATCGAGATGCGCTGGGACACGGGCCGGCACGGCCGGGAGTTCGACGCCTGCGACGACATGGAGGCCAAGCGCACCTGGTTCGTGGACGAGCGCGGCGGGTTGGAGAAGGTCTTCGGCGTGAGGCAGGTCTACAACGACGTGCAGTTCGTGGACGCCTTCCTGACCGAGGACTTCTGCCGCCGGCAGGGTTTCTTCGCCTACGGCTACGACAAGAAGAGCAAGCAGTTCCTCATCGAGAGCCGCCAGTTCGAGGAGATCAAGCAGAAGCTGCTGACGCAGCTGACCAACTTCGGGCAGCCGATGCTCGAGGTGGTCGACTCCAACTTCGACAACCGCGGCGAGCTGCTCCTGGCGCACCGGCACACCGGCGCCGACCTCCAGATGGACTGGGCCGAGACCGCGCTGGGCAACCTCAGCCGGCTGTGGAAGCGGCCGGTGCACGCCGAAACCCAGCTGGGTGGGCGGCCAGTGCGGCTGAGCCACGACGGCGAGAAGCCGAGCCGGACCTTCCTGGACCGCAAGGAATCCGAGAAGTCGCCGAAGAAGGAGACGTAGGAGCGTGCCGTGAGCCTCGGAAAAGCCCTCGTCGACGAGCTGCGCAACGGCACCGCCGGACCGGTGGAGGTGCAGGACGAGGGCGTCGTGGTCACCGCCGACGTGGTGGGCTCGGGCCCCTACGGTGCCGAGCTGCGCGGCCTGCGCATCGAAGGTGGGGGTGCCCTGGACGTGCAGGACGCCAGCGAGGCCCTCGTCGACCGGGTCAACTACCTGCCCGAGCGGCTCGAGGCCCTCGAGGTCGAGGCCCAGCGCGGCATCCTGCGCACCGCCCGAGACCAGGTGAAGGACCGTGAGTACTACGAGCTGGAGGTGGCCGAAGGCCGCGTGGACCTGGGGCGCTTTCGCTACGACGCCGAGGCCGGGGCGCGGTCCCGGGTGCCCGAGAACTTCGGGCACCGCATGATCGAGCGCCTGGTCGACGACCTCGCCGAGGTGCTTCAGGGCGACGAGCCGGAGTAGCCCCATCGCTCAGGCCGCGACGATCGGGGTGAAGCCCAGGGGCGCCGGCGAGTAGCGCCCCTCCTCGACCAACGAGACGAAGCAGCCGTCGCCCACCACGAGGTGGTCCAGCACTGCGATGCCCAGGGTCTCGCCTGCGGCCGCGAGCCGTTCGGTGAGCACGACGTCCTCCACCGAGGGTTTGGGATCCCCGCTGGGGTGGTTGTGCACGAGCACGAGGCCGCTCGCGCCCTCCCGCACCGCCGGCTCGAAGACCTCGCGGGCGGTGACCACCACGCTCGTCGGGCCGCCGCGGCCGACCTCCACTTCGGCCAGCTTGCGCATGCGCGAGTCGACCAGCACGGCCCACATCGACTCGACCTTCGCGCGCCCGATGCGCCCGCGGAAGGCTTCGTAGACCGAGCGGGGATCGGCACAGCTGGCCCCGCGCACCAGGGGCCGCTCGGCCAGGCGCCTCGCCAGCGCGGCCAGGGCCAGGATGCGGCGCGCCTTCGTCGGGCCGATCCCGTGCACGCCGCAGAGCTCGCCCTCCCGCAGGCTCAGCACCCCGGGCAGGTTGCCCGCCAGGGCCATCACCCCCCGGGATTCGCGCAGGGCGAACTCCCCCGGGGCGCCGCCGCGGGTCAGGAAGAAGGAGAGCAGCTCGGTGTCGCTGAGCACGTCGGCGCCAAAGAGCTGGAGGCGGAGATCGGGATCGTCGGTCATGGCCCGTCCACAAAGCAGGGCGCGTGCCAGGAGCCGAGAACGCAGCAGCGACGGGAAAACGAGCACATCGGTGCCTGACACCGGGGTGCGGATGTGTCCGGTTGTGTCCGGGTCGGGCCGGACAGATCGGGACACATCCGCACACACCCGGACAGGTTCGTTACAAAAGGAAAGGTTGGGTGCGGGATTCTCAGGCTCCACCACGGAGTACGACATGCCGCGCCCCACGATCCCCTTGCTCGCTGCCCTGTTCCTCCTCAGCTCGATGGCGGGCTGCGACGGGGAGGAAGAAGAAGCCCTCTGCGACCCGGTCTACGAATTCGAGGCCGGCGAGTGGCGCGGCGGGGAGGGGTCGGCGCCTGGAGGGGCCGGGGAGTCGGACGACGAGGGACCCTGGGGCGACGACGACGACGCGACGGCGGACGACGACGACGCGACGGCGGACGACGACGACGCCGCCTGGGACGACGACGACGCAGCCGATGACGACGACGCCGCGGACGACGACGACCAGCAGCCCTGGAGCGACGACGACGACGCCACGGCGGACGACGACGACGCGGCCTGGGACGACGACGATTCCTGGGGCGACGACGACGACTCCGGCGTCGACGACGACGACTCGGCATCCGACGACGACGATTCGACGAGCGCACCGACGGACGAGGAGCGCGACGAGGACGCCATCGACCCGGTCT
>JAJDAI010000644.1 GCA_029261955.1 Deltaproteobacteria bacterium
GGCGACCTTGCGCGCGACGAGGTCCTGCTGCTCGGGGCGAAACATGCGCACGGCGATGTCGGCGTCGCGGCGCAGCAGGTTGCTGGGGCTGTTGTCGGCGATCAGCTCCAGCTGGATGCGCGGCCAGCGACGCCGCACCCCGACCAGCAGGCGGGGGAGCACCCAGGTGGCCACCACCTCCGACGCCGACAGCCGGACCGTGCCCTCCAGACCCTGCCCGAGCCCGGCGGCCTGGCGGCTGAAGCGGTCCACGCCGGCCCGAACCTCCCGCGCCGACTCATAGAGCGCGGTGCCCCGCTCGGTGAGCGTGAGGCCCCGTGGGTGGCGGGCGAAGAGCGAGGCCCCGACGAGGTCCTCGAGCTGGGCGACGTGGCGCCCGACCGTCGGCTGGGAGAGGCCCAGGCCGCGGGCCGCGGCGCTCAGGGAGCCCTCCTCGGCCACGGCGGCGAAGACGCGCAGCAGGTTCCAGTCCAATCCATTCATGGATGAATACCTACCATGGGATCTCGACCGATTCGCATCTGAACCTGAATGGATAGGTTGGCTTCGAAGCGAGGGCGCCACCGCGTCCCTCCCGGAGCACCAGACGATGACCCTCGATCCCCACACGCCCTCCACCGCCCTCGTCCTCGGCATCACCGGCGGCTACGGCCGCGCGGTCGCCACCGAACTGCTGCGCCGCGGCTGGAGCGTTCGCGCCCTGGTCCGCGACCTCGAGCGGGGCGCCGCCGCCGTCGCCGAGCTGCCCGGCGAGGTCCGCCTCATCCAGGGCGACGTGCTCGACCCCGCCGCCCTGGCCGGCGCGCTGCGCGGAGCCTCAGTCCTGGTGCACGGCGTCAACGCGCCCTACCCGAAGTGGGACCCGCTGGTCCTGCGCTTCGCCTCCGCGGTGGCCGTGGCCGCAGCTGATGCGCAAGCGACCGTGCTCTTCCCGGGCAACGTCTACGCCTTCGCGCCCGGCCTGGAGCTCGATGAGGACACGCCCGAGGCGCCTCCCAGCCGCAAGGGCGAGCTGCGCGTGCAGGTCGAGGAGATCCTCGAGCGGTCGACGGAGCGCGGCGCACGCCTGATCACGCTGCGCGGCGGCGACTTCTTCGGCCTGGGCACGGCGTCGAGCTGGATGGCGACCCTCGCCGGCAAGCTGGCCTCCGGCGGCGCCTTCACCCTGCCCCACGCCCCGGAGCTGCGGCACCAGTGGGCCTTCCTGCCCGACTTCGCCCGCGCGCACGTCGACCTGCTGGAGCGCCGCGAGGAGCTGCCTGCGCAAGCCACCTTCCACTTCGCCGGTCACGTCGTCACCGGCGACGAGCTGGTCGAGTCCGTGCGCGCCGCGCTGGGCCGCCCCGAGCTGAAGGTCAGCCGCCTGCCCTGGACCCTGCTCCGCCTCGGCGGCCTGATCGTGCCGATGCTCCGCGAGCTCGTTCTGATGCGCTACCTGTGGGATCAGGAGCTGGTGATGAGCGGCGCGAAGCTGGAGCGCTTCCTCGGCCGCGTGCAGCACACCCCGCTGGTCGACGCGCTGCGGACCGAGCTGTCGGCCCTGGGCGCAGAGCTGCCCTCCCGAACGCCCCTCCGCCAGGCCGCCGTGGCCTGATCTCAGCCGCCGAAGGCTACCAACAGGGCGACCCCGGCCGCCCCTGTGAGCACGCCGACCCCGCCGATCAGCACGCGGGCGCCGGTCTCGCCGAGCAGCGACACGAAGGCCTGGATCTTCGCGATCTTCCAGACCATGGGAGGTCGGAACCCGGCGACGATCGCGCAGAGGACGAAGTAGACGATGCAGCCGATGCCGATCACCTGAACGGTGGTCATGGGGAACTCCAATCGGGGGTGCGGCGGCTCATCGACGAGCCGCGCGTTCGAAACGGGGGAGAAGGAAGGCGATCCAGCCGGCGGACACGAGCAGACCCGGGACCACGAGCCAGCCCCAGCCGGACTCCCCGGCCGCCGCCATCCACCAGATCTTGCAGGCCCAGTAGGGCGGCGCGATGCCGACCGCGTACTGCAGCGGCTCCGGCAGGAAGGACCCGGCGACGGGCACCAGGCCGATGATCGAGGTGAGCTTCATCACGGCGAAGGCCTCGACCTTGTTGGACGCGGCGGTGGCGAGGATCAGCGCCATCACGAAGCCGGTCGGAGCCCCCAGCAGCGAGCTGAGGAGCACCGCGTCCCAGCCCGGAATCCCGACCCCGACCAGCGCCGACAGCACGACCGTGATGCCGAAGCCCGCCGTCACGACCACCGCCGCCAGCGTGCCCAGGTGCACCGAGAGCGGCGTGGGCGTGACCAGCAGCGCCTGCATCGCGCGCTCTTCCCGGGTCTCCAGCAGCAGGAAGCCGCCGAGCATGCCGGTGATGACCGACGCGTTGATCAGCACGAAGTAGCTCACCCCCAGCGGCACGTAGGGCGCCAGCTCGAAGCCGTTCTCGCGCAGCAGCTCGGCCTCCAGCCAGGGCACGAGCCAGCGCAGCGCGATCGCGCAGCCGGCCACGTACAGCGACGCGCCGAGCAGGAACTGGTCGCGCAGCAGGCGCAGGCCGTCGTGCGTGAGGATGGCGCGGATGGCTCGTGCAGCAGGCACCTCAGCGCCCTCCGAAGCCGATGTGCCGGCGAAAACGGCGCTGGCAGAACCACCAGGCGCCGCCGAGCATCACCACCGACATGCTCCCCGCGTAGCCCCACTGCCAGGCCTCCAGCGGCTCGAATGCCCCCTGCAGCAACAGCAAGGGAGCCTGGGTGGGGATGAGGTGCCAGAGCCAGTCCGGGCCGACGCCGAGCAGGGACAGAAAGGGCAGCTGCAGGATCATCGCGACGAGCGTCCCGGTGGGCAGCAGGAAGCTCGTGACCGCCTCGTGGGGCGCGGCCAGGGCCAGGCCCACCAGCGTGTAGAAGACGCCGAGCACGAAGATCCCGAGCAGCAGCCAGCCGAAGTTCGTGGGCACCCCCCGGGCCGCGATCGCGTAGACGATCAGGCTCTCCACCAGCGCGAAGCTCGTGAGCGTCAGCGCCTTGGACAGCACGTAGTCCGCCGGCGTGATCATCGACGTGCGCAGCGCCTGCAGGGTGCGCTCGCTCTTCTCGAGCAGCAGCAGGGAGGCCCCGAAGAGGAAGGTCGTGCCGCCCAGCCCGGTCAAGTAGAAGGCCGCGAGGCCCCGCCCGGCGTACTCCGCCGGCACCAGGAAGCGCACCATGAGCCCGAGCGCCACGGCCACGAACGCGCCGATGACGTAGAGCTGGCTGCGCGCCTGCACGGTCACATCGAGCCGCATGCTGGCGGTGAGGCGGCTCACCGGAGCGTCCGCCCGGTGACCTGGACGAAGACGTCTTCGAGGGTGGTCTCCTGGGAGTGCAGCGAGAGGATGGTCTCGCTCTGCAGGATGCGCTGGAACTCGGCCTGCGCTCCGATGCCGTCCAGCGGGAAGCGCGCGCTGGAGGGCGCCTCCTCCGAGCCCCAGCTCACCACGACCTCGCGGGTGCCGTAGCGGCGCTTCAGGGCCGACGGGGCGTCGCACTCCACGAGCCGGCCGTCGACGATGAAGCCCACCCGGTCGCAGAGCGCGTCCGCGATCAGCATGTCGTGCGTGGTGATCACGGTCGTCACGCCCTGCGCCTGGCGCGCCTTGACGAGGTCCCGAACCTTGACCGCGTTGACCGGATCCAGGCCCGAGGTCGGCTCGTCCAGGAACCAGAGCGAGGGGTGGTTGAGCAGGCTGCGCGCGAGGTTCAGGCGATTCTTCATGCCCTTGGAGTAGTCGGACACGCGCTTGTCGATGTCCTCGCCCAGGCCCACGAGCGCCAGGACCTCCTCCGGGGAGGCCGTCTCCCCGTCGTACATGGCCGCGAAGTAGTCGAGGTTCTCACGCGCGCTGAGCTTGAGGTAGTGGTTCGGCAGCTCGAAGGACACGCCGATGCGGCCGTAGTAGTCGCGGCCCCAGCTGCCGAGCGGCTTCCCCATGACGTCGACGCGGCCCTGCCAGGGGTCGAGCAGCCCGATGAGGATGTTCTGGGTCGTGCTCTTGCCGGCGCCGCTGGGCCCCAGGAAGCCGAAGACCTCGCCCTCGGCGACCTCGAAGCTCAGCTCGGAGACCGCGGGGGCCTCGCCGCCGGGGTAGGTGAAGGTCAGATCCTCGACGGTGATCATCGTGCTCCCGCTCCCTCGCGAAACAAGCGGGTGACGCCCCGCACCAGGTCCAGGATGTCCTCGTCCGCCAGCGACGCGGTCGCATCGGGTCGCTCGAAGAAGCCGTCGAGATCCAGGCCGACGCGTCGGGCCAGCTGGTCCAGCATCCCCTCCCCCAGCGCGTGGGCGAGGAAGCCGCTGGCCATGGACACGTCCAGGTCGCCCCTCAGCTCCCCACGCTCCTTGCCCTCATTCAGCAGGGCCTGAAGCCAGGCGTCCGACGCCGCGCGGTGCCCCCGCCGGATGGCCGCCAGCTCGGGCTCGATCTCGTGGTCGCGCCGGAAGCGCAGCCCCAGGCGGGTGAGGCTCGGCTCGGCCGCCGCGAAGCGCACGCCGGCCAGGAAGGCCTGCTCCAACACCGCCCAGACGTTGGCCCCCGGCGCGGGCGCCAGCGCGCCGATCGCCGCCATCTTGCGCGCCGGCAGGTGCTCGGTGAGCAGCCAGCGGTACAGGTCCGCCTTGCCCGCGAAGTACTGGTACATCGAGCCCTTGGACACGCCCGCCGCGTCGACGATGCGGTCGAGTGTGGCCTTGCCGTAGGGCACGGAGCTGAACTCCGCGATCGCCGCGGCGGTGATCCGCTCGCGCTTCTCGGGGCTCAGGTTCTGGAAGGTCGTCTTGGGCATGTGACTGATGAGTCATACTGTATGACTGGTCAGTCACATCGTCAAGGGAAGCCGCATCTCCTAGGGTCGTGCCATGAACCGCAGCTGCGCTTTGCTGATGCTGTTGACCGCCCTGACCGGCTGCCCGGACCTGGGCGTCGACGTGGATCCCACCCAGCTGGACTTCGGCACCGTGCCGGTCGGCGTCAGCGACTACCGCACCCTGACCCTGGTCAACCGCGGCCCCGACCTGACCGCTGGCCTGGTCATCGAGCCCGGCTCGAGCCCCTTCCAGCTGGCCTCGGAGAGCACCCTGGTGCTGCTCCAGGACGTGCCCATCGCGGTCGAGGTCGAGGTGCACGGCGAGCAGGCCGGCCAGGAGCTCGCGACCCTGAGCATCGGCTGGGGGGATGGCTCCCTCGAGGTGCCGCTGATCGTGAACCTGGTCTTCAACGAGCTGGACGCCGACCGCGACGGCTACGCCCTGCCCGACGACTGCGACGACACCGACGCGGCCATTCACCCCGGCGCGGCCGAGCTCTGCGACGGGCTCGACAACGACT
>JAJDAI010000645.1 GCA_029261955.1 Deltaproteobacteria bacterium
GCGACTGCTACTTCGCCAACACGAACCCCAACTGGGCCGTGCAGAGCGTGTCGGTGGACGACCCGGGTCTGGACCTGGACGACATCTACAACACGGGTCCCGAGAACATCAACATCATCGCCCCGGCGGGCCCGCCCTACGACGGCGAGTACCAGGTCTTCGTTCACGACTACCAGGGCACGGTCGATGACTACGCCGCCAACGACGTGACGGTGAACATCTACTTGAACGGCGCCCTCGTCGACACCTACACCTTCCAGATCTCGGGCGAGAACAACGACTACTACGTCGCGCGCATCGCCTGGCCTTCGGGTGTCATCACCGCCTGCAACGGCCTCAGCGGCTGCTGAGCCCCGCGTCTGCGACTCGGTGAGCCCCGGCCCTCGCGGTCGGGGCTCGCTGGTTCTGGGGGCTACTTCGCGCGCTTCAGTTCGACCAGGCCGGGGAAGGTGTGCCCGGGGTCGAGGACCAGCTTCTTCGGGGTTCCCGGCAGGCCCTGGAGGCTCAGGGTCTGCTCCTGGTCGGTCAGGATGAGGCGCTGCCAGGCAGGCTCGCCGTCCACCTCGAAGCGGAGCAGGATCGGGGAGAGCATCGGGATGGGGGCGGCGTCGCGCCCCGAATCCAGCTGGCCGCTGAGGCTGAGCGTCACCGTGCCGTCGGCCTGCTCCTCCGTGGACCAGATCACGCGGGCGACGGGCTCCTGGGGTGTGGCGTAGACCCAGCCGTAGAAGAACGTGCGCAGGTCCAGACCGGAGACCGCCTGCGCGTGCACGATGAAGGACCGCGTGGAGAGCGCCTGCCCGCGGTAGGCGTCAGCCACCCGGCGCAGGAGCTCGCGGGCCTTCTCGTCCCCCAGCAGGAGGCGCAGGCGGTGCAGCACCAGGGGCCCGCGGGTCGCGCGGTTCGCGGCGCCCCAGCCCGAGGCCTCGTCCAGCCACACCGCGCCGATGGGCCAGTCCCGCGTGGAGGGGCCGCCCTCGCTCAGGCTCTGGACGAGGTCCGTCCAGCGGTTGCGCAGGCCCGAGAGGTTGCCGTGGCAGCGGGCGATGTGGCCCCCGGGCGGCAGCGCGCAGCACTAGGGCCAGACCGCGAGGCCCTCGATCAGCCAGTTGTCGTGCATCGTGGCCGCGCCCAGGTCGGCGCTGAGGGTCTGTCGCCCCAGCCCGTCCAGCAGGGTTCGCGAGCCCGCGCGGCTCGTGATGACCTGGTCGGGCGGCGAGTCGAAGCGGCCGAGCGCGAGCACACCCGGGGTGTCCGTCCAGCCCCCGCCCGCGGACCGCTCGACGATCTCGAGTTCGCGGTAGGGGAAGGGGCCGAGCGTCGCCTCCAGGGCGCGGAGGTGCTCCTGGACCTCCCGACCGACCCCCCGGACCGAGGCCCCGACGGTGTTGGGGCTGTGCAGCACCCTGACGACGGGCAGGCCATCCTGAGCGGGGGTCACCAGCGTGCGGGCGTCGACCACGAACGCGACGCCCTGCGACACGGGTCGGGGCTCGCGGCTGGTGACGTAGCGGTTGCTGCCCTCCAGGGACTCCTCGATGCGGCGTCCGGTGGCGGCGATGTCCCAGAAGCGCGGCATGACCGCCACCAGCTCGAAGCTGTGCCGGTCGGGCAGGGGAGGCGTGGGGTACCAGGACCAGCCGGCCAGGGGCGTGATCGCGGTCTGGCCGTCCGGTTCGAGCAGCTCGCCGCCGTGCCGCACCCTCACGTGCACGAGGTCCGCCTCCCCACGCTCCTCGGGCAGCTGAACCCAGAGGCGGTCGCCGGACCGGTGCCAGGTGGCGGGCTGCTCACCCTCGTCCCCCAAGGCCACCCCGTGCACCACCTGGGGGGCCCAGGGCTTGCCGTAGGCCTTCGAGCGCCCCTCCGCGAGGGCGAGCGCCAGCCAGGCGGTCTCGGGCTCGGCCCGGAGCTCCAGGGACGAGACGACGTCGATGGACTTGAGATCGCGGTCCATGCCGAAGGTCGGCTCGACGAGCAGGCTGATCTTCGCCGCCAGCAGGTCGGCCGGCCGCAGCCGGCGCCCCTCCGCGAAGGGCGACGCCGCCGCGCCGATCGTCTGCTCCGAAGGCAGCGAGCTCAGGAGCAGGCCGCGGGTCGAAGCGATCGCCCGCCGGGTCCAGCGCCCCGGCTCGCTGTTGAGGAAGCCGCCGCCCGACGCCCAGCGGTAGGTCAGCCAGTCCGAGCTGATCTCCAGGCTGCCGCTCTTGCGGGCCCGCTTCATGCCGACCAGCTTCAGGTCGATCCAGACGCCGCCCAGCCCGGGCTCCGGCGCCCACAGGACCTCGCCCGGCGGGTGCACGCTCCGGCCGCTCAGCTTGAAGGGGTCGAAGGCGCCGAGGCGGCCGCCGGCGAGCGTACGCAGCCCCAGGGGCAGCCCTCGCTCCGTCCAGGGCCCCGGGTCGCTCTGTTCGGGATCGTCGGGCAGCGCTTGAGCCAGCAGCTCGGCCACCGCGCCGTCCGAGCCGATGAGCACGAAGGCCTCGAGGACGTTCTCGCCCGGCAGGTTCTCGAAGAGGTTGGCGAGCACGTGCCCGCGCTCGGGACCCGGGTCGCGCACGTCGACGCCGCCTTCGCCCTGCCACGCGAGGCCCACCAGCCGTCCGCAGGCCTCCAGGCCGATCAGGCGCCCGACCCCCAGCTGGAGGTGAATCCAGTCCCGCTTCAGCTCCGCGTGCTCGGTGCGCGCGACGAAGCCCTCGCGCACCTGCACGTCCTGCCAGGAGCAGTCGAAGCGATCCGGTGAGGAAGCGGAGGCCGACCCGCCGAGCAGGGCCGTGAGCAGCAGCGCGCGAAGGAGGAGGGTCAGTCCTCGTCTCCCTGGGCCGGCGGCTTGCCTTCGAGGGTGGGCAGGTCGAGGGTCTCGTCGAAGCCTTCGGCCGGGGCCGCGGGCAGCCCCTCGAGGCTGGCCGTCTCCGCGAAGGGATCGGGCTTGCCGGTGAAGGGGCGGGTGTCGACGAGCTCGTCGCCGCCGCTCAGCGAAGGCACCGCGTCGCTGACGTGGAGCGAGACGTCGTCCGCCACGCCCTCCTCGTCGTGGATCGGCGGCATGGCGCCGGTCGACTCGGTGTTGGGCGGCGGGCGCATCGGCGGGGCTCCGACCAGCGTCGGCTCGAGGTCCTCGTCGTCGTCCGGGCTGGCGATCGGTGCGATCTGCACGGTCGCCTCGTCGTCCTCCCGCCTCGGTACGCGGGGGAGGGGCGTGGGCAGCGGGGGCAGCGGAGCACCGCCCTGGGTCTGCTCGCGCATCTTGTCGACGGTGGGGATCTCCGCCGTCGCGATGAAGGAGTCCTCGGGGTCGATGATCTCGCCGAAGGGCCCGAGCATCATGCCCGCGCGGTCCTTCAACACCTCCGGGATGCCCACGGGGCGCTCGGCGTCCACGGAGCCCGCGAACATGCTGAATCCGTCCAGGCTCTCGTCGTCCGAGGCCGAGCTGGGCGCCGCCGCCTTGGCCGCAGCCGCGCGGGGCGGCGGCTTGGGGCGCGGGGCGCCGATGGGG
>JAJDAI010000646.1 GCA_029261955.1 Deltaproteobacteria bacterium
CACCGCCTGGTCCCTGCTCTTCGCGGCCTTCGCGCTCGCGGTGGCCTTCGGCGGGAACGGCACGGCCTCGCTGCGGGCGGACGTGCCGAAGGGCGCGGACTTCGTCGCCTTCTGGTCTGCCGGCGCGCTGCTGTCCGACGGGGCCCCCGATCAGCTCTACAGCCCCCGTGGCCTGCGCCGCCGGGCCCGCGTCGTGCACCCCGAGGCCAGGCGCTACCGCGGCCTCTACCCCCCGCCGCTCTACCAGGTCTTCGAAGCCGCGCAGCCGCTCGGCTACGTGCGCGCCGTCCGAGTCCACCTGCTCGGCGGGCTCCTGTTGGTCCTGCTGGGCACGTGGCTGATCTCCGAGGCGGTCGGCCTCGACCCACCGACCCGCGCGCTCGTCCTCGTCTTCGCCGTCGCCGGCCCGTTCTCCTTCATGAACCTGCTCAGCGGCCAGCTCGCCGGACTCTGGCTGACGGGGCTCGGCGGTGGGCTCCTGTTGCTGCGCCGCGGGCGCCCGTTCCTCGCGGGCCTGGTCCTGGCGCTGCTCTGCGCGAAGCCCCAGTTCGGGGCGGTCGCCGCCCTCTGGCTCCTGCTGATGGGGCAGGGGAGGGCGCTCGCAGGCTTCGTCCTGGGGGGCGCAGGGCTGCTGTTGGCCTCCCTGCTCTGGGGCGGGATCGAGCCCTGGGTGGCGTGGCTGGAGCTGTTGGGCGGCGACCACCTCGGCCGCTTCGCGCCGATGCGCTACCGCAGCCTCTCGCTGCCGGCGCTGATCAGCCTGCCCCTGCGCGGCTGGAGCGACGCGGTGTCCTGGAGTCGGCTCCTCTCCCTCGCCGGGCTGGCCGGGGCCCTGCTGCTGGCGAGGCCGGCCTTTCGGATGTCGCCCTCGGCCGCGAGCTGGCCGCTGCGCGCGGGGCTGGTCCTCTCCGCCCTGCTGCTCTCCCTGCCCCACATGCTGGAGTACGACTTCGGTCTGCACGGCCTGCTCCTGCTGGCCTCGCTGCCGCTCGCGCGCGGCCGCGGGCGCTGGCTCTTCGTCGGCGTCCTGGTCTGCCCGCTGTTGGGCCCCGCCGCGCGCCTGACGGGGGTGGCCTGGGCCCCGCTCCTGATCCTCGGCTGGCTGCTGCTCGCGTCGCGCTCCGCGCCCCCGGAGCCCCAGCCGCCCTCCTGACGAACGCTTACGCAGGGACACAGGAGCGCCGCAGTCGGGCGCCCCCTCGCTCCCCAAGCTGGAGGGGTTCCACCTGGAGGTCCCCCATGACGCGCGCCTTCGCCGCCCTCGCCCTGCTCCTGACCGCCTGCCCCGCCACCTCGGACAGCCTCCTCGACGAGCTGGCCGGCGTCGCCGACGGCTACCCCATCGTCGACACCAACCAGCACCTCGTCTGCGACGACGCCGGCGTGCCGCTGGAGGGGCCGGAGCCCGGCGACCGCTTCTACGGACAGGACGCCCAGCACGAGGGCAACGCCCCCGCCTACGCCGATCACGGCGACGGCACGGTCACCGACCTCGTCACCGGCTTGATGTGGCAGCAGGATCCCGGCGCGAAGACGAGCCTCGACGCGGCCCTGGATGGCGCCGCCAGCTTCGACCTCGCCGGCTACGACGACTGGCGGGTGCCGAGCCTCAAGGAGCTCTACTCGCTCATGGACTTCTCGGGCAGCACCGGCCACTCGGAGCAGACGGCCGTGCCCTACCTCGATGTCTCGGTCTTCGACTTCGACTACGGCGACACCTCCCAGGGGGAGCGCTACATCGACGCCCAGTTCCTCTCGTCCACCGAGTACGTCAGCACGACGATGAACGGCGACGACACCGTCTTCGGCGTGAACTTCGCGGACGGGCGGATCAAGGGCTACCCCGTCACCCAGCCCGGCAACGCCGGCGAGCCGCAGCTGATGTCCAACCGCTACGTGCGCGGCAACGCCGACTACGGCCGCAACGCCTTCGTGGACCAGGGGGACGGCACGATCGCCGACGAGGCGACCGGCCTCACTTGGATGCAGCAGGACAGCGGCGAGGACGGCGGCCTGGACTGGGAGCAGGCCCTGCTGTGGTGCGAGCAGGCGGAGCTGGCCGGCGGAGGCTGGCGCCTGCCCAACGCCAAGGAGCTTCAGAGCCTGGTGGACTACACCGGCTCCCCGGACACGACCGGCTCCGCGGCCATCGACCCCCTCTTCGACACGAGCTCCTTCACCGACGGGCTCGGGCAGGCTGACTACCCCTACTTCTGGAGCAGCACGACGCACCTCGACGGCGCGAACCCGGGCGACTACGCCGTCTACGTGGCCTTCGGTGAGGCCCAGGGCTTCATGGAGACGCCCCCGGGCTCGGGCGATATGAACCTGCTCGACGTGCACGGAGCCGGGGCCCAGCGCAGCGATCCGAAGTCCGGGGATCCGGCCGACTACCCCACGGGACACGGCCCACAGGGGGATGTCATCCGCATCTACAACCACGCTCGCTGCGTGCGCTGAGGAACAGAAGGGGACCGGGGACGGAAAGGCCCAGGATCTCGCGGCGCTCTTGGCTTAGACTCGCCGGCCCTTTCTGGAGACACCCCTCGATGAGTCCCAATCAGAAGATCTTCGTCTACGGCTCTGCCGCCCTGCTGGCCCTCTCGTTCCTTTCGGGAAGCCTGTATGGCGACGTCGCCTCCGCCAGCAACCCGCCCACCGTCGCGGCCGAGGCCGCGCCCGCGGAGGCCGCACCCGCGCCGGTGAAGGCCGCTGAGATCGAGGTGCCCGTCCGGGTCGCCGCTGCAACGAAGGCTGCCCCGAAGGCGCAGGCCCCCGCCCCCGTCGCCGTCAAGGCCAGCGAGCCCGTCGCCGCTGCGCCCAGCAAGGCCGCGCCGGAGAAGGTGGCTGCGGCTGCCAAGGGCGCCGCCCCCAAGGACGCCGCTGATGCCGACTGCCCCAAGGGCAAGAAGGACTGCCCCAAGGGCAAGACCGACTGCAAGAAGGGCAAGACCGACTGCGACAAGAGCCGAGGCGACTGCGACAAGGCCGAGGGCCGCTGCCGCATCGGCGCCCTCGTGCACAGCCTCAACGGCTCCCTGGACCTGAGCGACGAGCAGGTCGGCCGCATCGACGGGATCGTCGCCGGCTACCGGTCCGGCTCCCGCGCCCGGAAGGCTGCCAAGAAGCAGCTCGGCCAGGACCTGCGCGCCCTCTGGGAGGCCAGCCCCATCGACGCCGCCGCCATCCAGAAGAAGGACTCGGCCCTCTCGGCGACCCGCGCTGAGTCGCACACCGCCCTGCTGACCGCCAAGCTCGCCATCGCGGCCGTGCTCCAGCCCGGTCAGTACGACCAGGTGGACCACCTCTTCGCGGCCAGCGCCAAGGGCAAGGGCAAGGGCAAGGCCTCGGCCTGCAGCCACCACGGCGGCAAGGGCTCCGACTGCAAGGGCGGAAGCTGCCCGCGCGGCTAGATGGCTCGGTCCGCCGGTCCGCGCTCGAGCGGGCCGGCGGAACCCCCTTTCACGCGGACTTCCCAGCGGGCATTCTGTCCCGCATGTCCCGAGTTCCCCTCTTTGCGCTGCTCCTGCTGCTGCCCACCGCGGCCGAGGCGCGCCCCGCTCACGGCACCCCCACCGGCGACGTCATCGTGCGGCTGGTGGGCGAGACGCCGGAGCTGCTGAGCCCGCACGGCACGCTCACGCGCCTCGAGGGCCGCTGGCCCGTCTACCTGCTGGACCCAGCCGGCGATCCCGCGGCCCTGCTCCGCCAGCTCGACGACCTGCCCGGCGTTCGCTGGGCCGAGCTCGACCGCTACGTCGAGCCGATCCCCCAGGGGCCGCCGGTCGACGACCCGATCTTTCCCGACCAGTGGCACCTCCAGAACACGAACCAGTACGACGACGGGCTGCCCGGCTCGGACGTCAACGTCCTGCCCGCCTGGGCCATCACGGCCGGCGCGATCTCGGCCAGCGAGGGCGTGCGCGTCGCGATCTTCGACAGCGGCGTGGACCTGGGCCACCCCGACCTGAACGTCGTCGACAGCCTCGACATCGTGGACGGAGACGAGGACGCCAGCCCGCCGCTCGGTGACGACGGCGCGCCCCACGGCACGGCCGTGGCCGGCCTCGCTGCGGCCATCGGCAACAACGCCCTCGGGGTCACCGGCGTGG
>JAJDAI010000647.1 GCA_029261955.1 Deltaproteobacteria bacterium
GCCCGGCGGCCTCGGCCAGGTCGAGTGATCGCGAGGCGGCCGCGAAGGCGCCCTCTGCGGTGTCGAGGTGCGCCTGGTGCACCGCGGCGGCGGTGACGGCCGCTCGCTGGGCCGTCGCGGCCTGGGCGATGTCGGCGTCGGGGCCGCGGGCGGCGACTTCGAAGGCCCGCACGGCCGCGATGTCGTGACCCTGGAGGTCCAGGACGAAGCCCAGCTCAGCCTGGATCTTCTGCTCCAGCTCGGGGCTGAGCCCCTGCGCAGCGGCTGCCGCGTCGAGCGTCTCGCGACGCGCCTCCAGGTCCCCGTTCTGTTTCACGTCGTCGTAGTAGCTCTGCAGCCACTGCGTCGCGGTCCAGTCCTCGCTTTGGGTGGGGGTGGTCGGTTCGGCCAGAGCGGTACCGACCAGCAAGGACGCCAGCAGCACGCACAGGTGAATCCGCATGACTCTCCCTCGTCCAGGGACCGAGCGCTCGCGGGCGAGGTCTCAGCCTCGAAGGGGATCGTGCGCCGGCTTCCGCGGGCCTGACAAGCCCGACTCCCCCCCCTGCTGATCGAATTCTCGAGCGCCGGTGACCGGCTCGGTCCCGTCGGTCGTGCGGGTCAACCGCAGACGGTTGCAGGACCTGTCGGTGCGGGAGCTGGCGGCGGGCGTGGGGCTGAGCCACCGCACGCTGCTCTACCACTTCGGCAGCAAGGAGCAGCTCATCGTCGAGGTGCTCGATCTGATCCGTGAGCGGGACCGCGAGCTCATCCAGCGGCACCTCGGCGCCGAGCGGCCCGAGGACGCGGTCGAGCTGCTGCGCGCGGCCTGGTCCTTCTTCTCCTCGCCGGAGCGCGAGCCCTACGCCCGCGTCTTCCACCAGGTCGTCGCCCTGGGCCTCGCCGGGCCGCCCTACGACGCCTGGGTCCGCACCGTCGTCGTGGGTCGGGTGGGCGCGATCAGCCAGGCGCTGGCTGCCCTCGGGCTGCCCGCGGAGCGCGCCCGCGCGGTCGCGACGCTCGTCGTCGCCGCCGCGCGCGGTCTGCAGCTCCACCAGCTCGCCACGAACGACCGGGCGGCCACCGACGCCGCCTTCGACGAGCTCGTCTTCGCCGTGAACACCCTGCTCCCCCGGTAGCCCGATGACCCAGCTCCTGCGTGCCTTCCGCCCTGCTGCTCACGGACGCCCCGTACTGCGCGATCCACCGGGGCCTGAACCACAGCCGCGCCAAGGACGCCGTCAGCCGCTGGGTCCGCGGCAACCACGTCGTGCACCACCTCGTGGAGGACCTGGACTTCTTCCGCGGCAACCACAGCTCGGTGATGGACACCGCCGTCACGGGCTTCCAGCTGCCCCTCGTGCTGCTCGCCACGGCCTTCGGCCTGGACCTGCCCTCGACCGGGGTGGCCTGCGGCCTGGTGCTCATGCTCCAGGCCACCCACCACCTGAACCACACCCTGGACCTGGGCCCGCTGCGCTGCGCCTTCATGGACAACCACGCCCACAAGCTGCACCCCCGCAAGGGCGGCCGGCTGGTGAGCCACGGGGCGATGTTCTCGCTCTGGGATCGGGCCTTCGGGACCTGCTTCGAGGACTGGACCCTGTCGGCGAACCACCTCGCCGACGCGGGCCTCGCGCTCCCCCTGCGGAGGCGCCAGGACCTCCGCTGAGCCGTCGCGAAGCCTGCACAGATGGCTTGACCCGGCGCGGGCGCGGGTGGGAGCCTGCGGGGGGATGAGGAGAGACAGGAGCAAGACGTGACGCGCCCTACCGTCCTGGTCGCCGAGCCGCACAAGGACCTGCGCGAAGCCCTGAAGGATCGCCTGGGCGAGGCCATGAACGTGCTCGCTGCCCAGACCTCCAACGGGGCGATCGTGGGCTTCGAGCACCACCACCCGCCCGTTCTGCTGCTCGCGATGCAGCAGCCGGACTGCACCGGCCTCGAGCTCTGCGCGAAGATCCGTGAGCTCGACGGCGGGAAGCGCCCCTGGATCGGCGTCTACGGCAAGCACCCGCACTTGCCCGAGGACGCGCTGGAAGGCGATCTGAAGGCCCGCTACGGCGTCAGCGCCTACATGCCCACCGGGGTGACGCTCAAGCGCCTGGACACGCTGGTCCGCGAGCAGCTGCGCGGCAGCTACAAGCCGGTGGAGCAGACGCCCTCGGCAGCGGAGCAGACCCCAGAGAAGTCGAAGGATCCGCGCTGGGCCAACCCGATGCTCGGCACGGACGCCCTGGACGCGCGCAAGGAGCCCGAGAAGAAGCGCTTCAGCCTGCGCCGCCTCTTCGGAGCCTGATCGCGGCGCTCAGAGCAGCCCGGGCAGCACCGCGCGGCGGTCCTTCGGGTAGTCGGGGAAGGTCTCGAGGTACCAGCGGTGGTTCGCCAGCGCCCGCGGCACCAGGTTCGCCGCCGTGAACACCGCGAAGGACAGGCCCGCCAGCGACCAGGTCGCGATGGCCCAGCCCGCCCACTCCAGGAGCTCGCCCAGGTAGTTGGGGCAGGAGACGTAGCGGTACAGGCCCCCGTGCGGGATCTTGTAGCCCGTCTCGCCGGGCGCGCGCAGGTTGCGCAGCACGGCGTCGGCGTGGTGGTTGATGGCGTAGCCGGCCACGAAGAGCGACGCCCCGATGAGGAAGGGCGGGGACCACAGCCAGGACCGCTCGTAGTGGCCGAGCTCGCCGACCTGCACGGCGTTGACCCAGGCGTTGATCCCGTTGAACAGGAAGCCCATGCCGATCACGGAGAGGGCCATGGGCCGGCCTCCGCGCAGGCGCAGGGGGTAGACGAAGGTGCGCTGGACGTAGTGGGCCTGCCAGAGGCCCATGAGCACGAGCGGGGCCAGCTGCGTCGAGTTGGAGCCCATCGCGAAGACGCCCAGCCAGAGCAGCACCGCGGGGGACTCCATGAGCACCCAGGCCATCGGCGCCGGCAGGGTCGGCCCCCAGCCGGGGCGCGCGTGGCGTCCGTAGGGTGCCGTCAGGAACTGGAGCGCGATGATCGTGGCCAGGGCGGTCGCGAAGACAGCCAGGACGACAGCCTGGTGGATCGCCGGATCGATCACGCGTCCAGCCACTGAAAGTAGTCGCGCACCGTCTCGCCCAGCGGGCGCGGCGCCCAGCCCAGGTCCCGCTCGGCGCGGGCGGTGCTGATCTCCTTCGCGGCCTCCAGGGGCATGAGTGCCTCCGGCACGAAGGCGCCCTCCCGGCCGATCATGGCCGAGCCCATCGCCGAGATCGGCGCGAAGATCTTCGCGAGCCACATCGGCGTGGTCACCAGCGGCGGCTTGGAGCCGGTCACCTCGTGGACGTGCCCGGCCAGCCCCTGCAGCGAGGCCCAGTGCCCGCCCAGGAGGTAGTTGCCGCCCGCTTCGCCGCGGTCCGCTGCCGCGAGCAGGCCCGCCGCCACGTCGCGGCTGTCCACCCAGTTGAAGCCGCCATCCAGCAGCGCCGGCAGGCGGCGATCGCGCAGGTCGCGCAGCACCTTGTTGATCCTGGAGGTGCCGGGATCGTGCGGGCCCATGATGCCGGTCGGGTTGCAGACCACGAAGTCCAGGTCCTCGACCTCGCGCAGCGCCCGCTCGCCCGCGGCCTTGCTCTGGTCGTAGGCGGGGTGCTCCTCCGTCGCGCGGCCGGTGGACTCGTCGATGGGCACGCCGCGATCGATCGTGTCGAAGGCGTGCACGGAGCTGGTGTGCACGAAGCGCCGAACACCGGCCTTCGCGGCGGCCTGGGCGCTGTTGCGCACGCCGTCGACGTTGACGCGCTGCACCAGCCCGCCCTTGTCGCCGCGGATGGAGATGACCGCGGCCAGGTGGAAGACGACCTCGGCGCCCTCGTAGAGCGGCGCGAGGCTGTCGCGGTCGAGCACGTCCCCCTTCACGCCCTCGACACCCTCGGGCGGCGGGCCGTGGTGCACGAGGCCGCGCACGGTCCAGCCATCGGCATGGAGCGCGCGAACGAGGTTCAGACCCACGTGCCCGGTGACCCCGGTGACCGCTGCGATTCGACTCATCGACCTGTCTCCTGCAGGAGCGCGGCCAGCTTCGGCAGCAGCTCCCCCTTGAGGCTCGTGCCTCCCCTGGCGTGCCCGGAGGTCCAGGCCTGCAGCACGAAGTCCCGATCCACGAGGTGGAAGCCCGGGTAGAGCGACTCGCCCACGGCGTCCGCGTAGCGCGCGTCCCCCGTCAGGACCACCGTCCGCGGCCGCTGGTCGAGCCCGAAGTGCTCCGCCCAGACCGCCGCCTCGTCCACCGTGGGGGCCCGCTCACCGTCGAGCGAGAAGAGCACCAGCTGGACGAAGACGAGATCCGGGTGGGCCGGGTCGACGCCCGCGTCGCGCAGCAGCTGCTCGAAGGACGGCAGCTGGGCCACGGAGACGTCCCCGATCGCGCCCGCCTCCCCGCCGCCCGACCAGGCCTGGCAGAGGGAGCAGGACATCGCCACCGGCTCGACGAGCAGGATCTTGCCCGCGAGGTCCCGCAGCGACGTCGTCTGGCCGCGGTGGTCGAGCAGCTCGATGTCGGGGTAGGCCTGCCCGGTCACGGGGGGCCAGGGGCCGGGGATCGGCGTGTCGCTGGCTTCGCTCGGGCTGCAGGCCACGGAGAACAGGGCCACCAGCAGGGCCGCCGCCCGCAGCGCGATCACCGCCGAAGCGCCGGGTCCGCGGTCCTGAACACGTGGTCCCAGAAGCCGGTCGACACCCCGTAGCCGAGGTCGTGATCCGCGAAGTGGTGGCGCATGTGTCGCCGCCGCTGGCCCTTGAGGATCCGCGCGAAGGGCGCGAGCAGGCCGGCCCGGGGCAGCTTGAGGAAGTGCGTGGCCCAGTGGCTGTAGTCGTAGTTCAGGTAGCCGGCGACGAGGCCCGCGAAGGCCGCCTGCCACACGCCGTCGGGCATGAGGGCGGAGAAGACGGCCCAGAAGACCGCTGCCAGGGGCAGGCTGACCGAGGGCACCATGACGAGCCGCAGGGTGTCGTCGGGGTACATGTGGTGCACGCCGTGGAAGGTCAGGTAGGTCCAGGTCGACACCGGCCCGCGGCGGGGCAGGTGGAACAGGAAGCGGTGGAGCGTGTACTCCAGCAGCGACCAGAAGAAGAGGCCGCCCACGATGGCCAGGACGGCCTGCGGCAGCGCGACTCGGGCCAGCCCGAACCAGAGGGTCGCGGCGACCACCGGCACGTAGATCAGCGCCGGCACGATGGGGTGGACCTTCGAGAAGATCTCCAGGAAGCCGCTGTTGAACACGCGGGCCGTCTGGTTGCGGAACACCGGCTCCTGGCCAGGCGCTGCCTCCCCGCCGATGGCGTAGATCGTTCTGGTGGCGACCTCCATGGTCGGGGTGTCTAGCAGAGGGCGGGGGCGGTGGCGAGCGAAGCCCAGGCCCAGCCCGAAGAGTGAAGGGGCTATGCGTTCTCCCGAAGGATTCCGCGGCTTGGCGGGGGGCCGGCCGCCGCCGCGCAGCGCTCAGCCCAGGATCTTCGCCAGCAGCGGCTTGAGGCCCTGCACCGCGCAGCGCTGCAGGTAGAAGTCGAGGCCGCGCTCGCCGCCCAGCTCCTCGCCGCCGCCCGCGCGCCCCGGCCCGCCGTGCACCATCTGCGGCATCACGGTGCCCGGTCCCGGGCTGTGCTCCGCGATCTTGCTGTGCCCCAGGTGCAGGCGGCCGTGGTAGGGCGCCAGGCCCATGACCATGTCGCCCACGAAGGCCTTGTCGTCGGAGTAGACGGAGCTGACGAGCCCGCCCGTGCCCCGCGCGATGGCCTCGCAGGCCTGGGCCGCGGTGCCGTCGTAGGGGAGGATGGTCTGCACGGGACCGAAGACCTCGAGCTCGTGCACCACGCCGGCGTCCACCGACTCGGCCTCGAGCAGGGTCGGTCCCACGAAGTAGCCGCCCTCGTCCACGCCCACCAGCTCGCCGCGCCCGCCGTCGCCGTAGACGAAGCGTGCGCGCTCGCTGAGCTTCGCGATGCCGGCGCTGACGTCGCGCAGCTGCTGCTCGGTCGCGAGCGGGCCCATGCGGACCTCGGAGAGCGCCGGATCGCCGACGCGGGTGCGCTGGATCTCGGCGATGAGGTGCTCGCGCGCCTCGGCGACGGAGTCCCGGGGCACGAAGATGCGGCGGATGGCCGTGCACTTCTGGCCGGCCTTCTGGGTCATGTCCTTCGCGGTCTCGCGGACGAACAGGTGCCAGGCGTCCGAGTCCGAGTCGAGATCGGGGCCGAGCACGGCCGCGTTGAGCGAGTCGGCTTCGACGTTGATGCGCACGCCGCGCTCGAGCAGCCCCGCCTTGGTGCGCAGGTAGCTGCCGGTGTCGCTGGAGCCGGTGAAGGCGAGCACGTCCTGCGGGCCCATGTGCTTCAGCAGGTCCCCGGGCGGGCCGGCGACGAGGGACAGCACGCCCTCGGGCACCACCCCCGACTCCACCAGGATCTCGAACATGCGCGCCGTGACGAGCGCGGTCGAGGTCGCGGGCTTGCAGACGACCGGCATGCCGGCCAGCAGCGCGACCGCGGCCTTCTCGCCGAAGCCCCAGCCCGGGAAGTTGAAGGCGTTGATGTGCACCGCCACGCCGTGCCGCGGCACCCGCACGTGCTGGCCCACGAAGCGCGGGTTGGCGGCCAGGCGGGTGGGCTCTTCACCGTCGACGAAGTAGCGCCGGTCGCCCAGCTTCGCGCCCAGCTTGCCGTACCAGGCCAGCGTGCCCGTGGCCCCGTCCACGTCGAACTTCGCGTCGCCGCGGGTGTTGCCGCCGTTGAGCGTCGCGAGGCCCAGGAGCTCGTCCCGATGGGCGTGGATCGCCTTGCTGATCGCGAGGATCAGCGCGCCCCGCTCGGCGAAGGTCATGGCCCTCAGCGTCGGGCCGCCCTGCGTCCGGGCGAACGCGAGCGCTCCCCCGAAGTCCAGGCCCTCGGTGGAGGTCTGGGCGACGGCCTCGCCGGTCGTCGGGTTGAAGAGCGGGCGAGGGGTGCCCTGGCCGGCGGCGAACGCACCGGAGACGTGGCTGCGGAGGGTGATCATGGCTCTGCTTTCGGGATCAGCGGACGTAGGGATCGTCGGCGAACTTCACGTACTCGAAGTCGAAGCCCTGGCCGTTGAGGCCGGTCTTCGGGGGCGCGATCCAGGACGCGATCTTGCCGACCTCGTAGACGGGCTTCATGAGGGACGCGACGTAGGCCTCGTCCTCCGGCGTGGGCAGCCAGTCGCCCTTGCGGGCCTCGAAGCCGGGCGTGCCGACCCACTCGCCCTTGGGGTCGTAGGGCAGGCCTGCCCAGACGCCCTGCTTCCGGTTGAAGCGGTCCGAGGGCAGCGTGATCTTGAAATTCATGCCGGCCTTCTTGAACAGCCGGTTCCAGCCGCGGATGCCGCGCTCGCAGTCGGCGCGGTAGGCGTCGCGCAGGATGAGGTTCATGGCGCGGCGCATGGGCACCTCGATCTTGCTGATCGAGCCGTCCTCGTTGGGGCGCGTCTCGGGGTAGATGCCCTCGAGCGCCACGTGGTCGGTGATGTTCGGGTCGCCGGCCTCGCGGAAGCGGCCCTTGAGGCCCGCGGCGAAGTAGGTGGCGGCGTTGCTGCTGTCCTCGCCTCCGAAGAGGTCCATGGACACGGTGACCCAGCGGTTGACGTACTTCTGGATGATGTCGAGGGGGATGCCGCCGGCCTTGCGGACGTCCTCGTTGTCCTGCATCAGCTCCAGCGTGCGCTGGATGATGCGGCCGACGCCGGTCTCGCCCACGAACATGTGGTGGGCCTCCTCGGTCAGCATGAAGCGGCAGGTGCGCGCCAGCGGATCGAAGCCGGACTCGGCCAGGGACGCGAGCTGGTACTTGCCGTCGCGGTCCGTGAACATCGTGAAGCAGAAGAAGGACAGCCAGTCGGTGATCGGCTCGTTGAAGGCGCCGAGGATCCGCGGGTTGTCGACGTTGCCCGAGCGGCGCACGAGCATGTCCTCGGCCTCCTCGCGGCCGTCGCGCCCGAAGTACTTGTGCAGCAGGTAGACCATGGCCCAGAGGTGCCGGCCCTCCTCCACGTTCACCTGGAACAGGTTGCGCAGGTCGTAGAGGCTCGGCGCGCTCTTGCCGAGCATGCGCTGCTGCTCGACCGAGGCCGGCTCCGTGTCGCCCTGGGTGACGATGATCCGCTTGAGCTCGGTGCGCCAGTCGCCCGGCACCTTGTCCCAGGCGGGATCGCCGATGTTGTCACCGAAGTTGATGACCTTCTCCTCCTGGTTCGGCGTCAGGAAGATGCCCCAGCGGTAGTCGGGCATCTTGACGTGCTCGAACTGCGCCCAGCCGCCGGCGTCCACCGACACGGCGGTGCGCAGGTAGATCTGGTCCTGCTGGAAGCCCTCGGGGCCCATGTCGCCCCACCAGTCCAGGAAGTTGGGCTGCCAGGCCTCGAGGGCCTTCTGGAGCTTGCGGTCGTCGGCCAGGCCGACGTTGTTCGGAATGCGGGCGTCGAGATCGACAGAGGACATCTTGGGGTTCTCCTCGAGGGGGGCGGGATCAGGTGCGGTTGAAGTCGAACTCGGCGGTCTCGGGCTGCCCGTAGAGCGTCAGGGCTCCGCGGGGGCCGACCGCGTTGGGGCGCTGGAAGATCCAGTTCTGCCAGGCGGTGAGGCGGCCGAAGATCTTGGTCTCAAGCGTCTCGGGGCCGGCGAAGCGGAGGTTGGCCTCCATGCCGGTCAGGGCGTCGGGCGACAGGGTCGCGCGCTCCTCGACCACGAGGCGGATCTCGTCCTCCCAGTCGATGTCGTCGTAGGCCTCGGTGACCAGGCCGGCGTCCATGGCTGCGTCGCTGTCCATGAGCTCGCCGCAGCGCTCCCGCAGGCCGGCGGCGTGCTCGGGATCCGCGAGGAAGCGGCTCTGGAGTCCGGTGAGTCCGTTGCCCATGGGCAGGGGCCCGAAGTTCATGGTCGACAGGCCGATGGCGACGCCGTCCTCCTCGAGCATGTAGGCGCGGTCCGCCGCCAGGGCGACCTCGAAGAGCGAGCCCGCGAAGGCGGTGCCCGCGTCGATGAGCGCGAAGAAGCTCTTGGCCGTCATGTCCATGCGCTTGAAGACGCGCTTCATGTTCCCGGTGACCTCGCGCACGAACCAGTCGCCCTGGCGGCTGGTCAGCTGGTCGTCCAGGTGCAGGGCGAGCTTGGGGTCGCCGAGCACGCGCACGAGGACCACGCCGACGTCGGGGTGGTTCACGCGGAGGCGGAGCAGGGCGTCGTCGAACTCGCGCAGGGCGCGCAGCGGCCACCAGCCGACGCCCAGCTTCGTGGCGTCTGCGGGGATGGCGGGCAGCGACTCGGGCATGCGCAGCTCGAGGTGGGCGACGCGGTCCTCGGGGCCGAAGCGGAGGCCGACGTGCCGGTACTCGATGCCGCCCTCGCTCACGGTGGGGTTCAAGGCGTCCAGCTCGACCCCGACCCGGTCGGGGTGGCCCTCACCGGCGATCTCGGCCGCGCGGGCGTTCACGCCGTCCCAGAAGCGGCTCGGCGGGAAGATGCCGTCCACGAGGTTCCACTGCACCGCGCGCTTGCCCTTGATGCCTTCGGCCAGGGTGCTGAACACGTCGGCGCGGTCGCGGCGGACCATGCGCTTGTCGACGACGCGGGTCAGGCCGCCGGTGCCGGGCAGGACCCCGAGGAAGGGGACCTCGGGAAGCGCGACGGCGGAGCGTCGATCGTCCACCAGGTAGATCTCCTCGCAAGCGAGGGGCAGCTCGTAGCCTCCGCCCGAGGCGACGCCGTTCAGGGCCGCGATCCAGGTCTGCCCGGAGTGCTCGGTGGCGTCCTCGATGTAGAGCCGCGTCTCGTTGGTGAACTTGCAGAAGTTCACCTTGAAGGCGTGGGAGCTGCTGCCGAGCATGAAGATGTTGGCGCCGGAGCAGAAGACCCCCTCCAGGGCCGACGTGATGATCACGCAGGTCACTTCGGGGTGCTCGAAGCGCATGCGCTGCACCGCGTCCGCGAGCTCCAGGTCGACGCTGAGGTCGTAGGAGTTGAGCTTCAGCACGTAGTTGTCGCGCAGGCCGCCGTCCTCCTGGATGTCGAGGGAGAGGGTCGCGATCGGTCCCTTGACGTCCACCCGCACGTGCTTGTAGCGGCTGGGGTGGGTCTCGAAATCGACGGTGATGAGGGGGGAGTCGGCTGCCATGGCGCGGAATGTACCGGCGTGAAATGGCACACGCAAGATAATGCTTTCCTGATGTCGGTCATGGAAATATAGTGCGCAACTTGACCGAGATCCGACCCGAGAGTGAGGCCATCCTGCGGCGTGTGGGCGATCGCGTTCGCGCGCGCCGCTCGGAGCTGGGGATCACCGGCAAGGAGCTCGCGCAGCGGGCCGGTCTGTCGGCTCGCTTCGTCAGCCAGCTGGAGTGCGGGCACGCGAACATCGCCATCGGCCGGCTCGCGAGCATCGCGCGCGCGCTGGAGCTGCCGATCGAGCGCCTGGTCGCCCAGCCGAGCGGCGCCTGCGGCGTGGCCCTGCTCGGGCTTCGCGGTGCGGGCAAGACGACCCTGGGGCGGGCGCTGGCGGGCAGGCTCGGGCTGCCCTTCGTCGAGCTGGACGAGCGGGTGGAAGCCCAGGCCGGCATGGCCGTCGCGGGGATCTTCGCGCTGCACGGCGAGGCCTGGTACCGCCGCGAGGAGGAGGCCTGCCTGCGCCGCCTGGCGGACACGGGCGAGCGCGTGGTCGTGGCCCTGAGCGGCGGCATCGTGGGCAACGCCGAGGCCTTCGAGCTGGTTCGGCGGCGCTTCGTCACCGTGTGGCTGCGGGCCCGCCCCGAGGAGCACATGCAGCGCGTGGTGGACCAGGGGGACAGCCGGCCCATGGCCGAACGCAGCGACGCCATGAGCGAGCTGCGCACCATCCTCGCTGCACGGGAGCCGCTGTACCGGCAGGCCGGGCTCGCCGTGGACACCTCGGGGCGGAGCGAGGCCCAGGCCCTGGACGCGCTGCTGGCGGCGGTCGCGTAGGTGCCGCTGGCCCGACGACTCACCGTGCTGCTGGTCCTGCTCGTGCTCGGTTCGCTGCGCCTGGCGGTGATCGCGAGCCACTTCGAGCCCCAGTTCGATCACGAATTCCACGCCCTGGGCACGCTCGCGCTGGACCTGGATGCGGGCACCGCGAAGCTCGCGCCGCGGGACTTCGTCGCCACCTACACCTACATCCACCCCAGCTCGCTGATCACCCAGGTCGTGCACTCGCTGCTCGCCCTGCCGCTGGGGCCGACCTCCTTCGCGCAGCGGCTGACCTCGGTGCTGGCCGAGCTTCTCTGCCTGGCGCTGCTGGCGGCGTTGCTGGTGCGTCGCTGGCACCCGGGGCTGGTGCTGATCGCGCTGCTGCCCTGGCTGC
>JAJDAI010000648.1 GCA_029261955.1 Deltaproteobacteria bacterium
CGGCCTGGACGCCGACACCCAGGCGGTCCTGGCCCGGATCGGGGTCGTGCTGATGGCCGACCAGCGCGTCGACTCCAGCACGGGTGAGTTCGTCGTCAGCCCGCTGGCCAAGTGGATCGTCGGCAGCACCCGGACGGTGACGGTGCCGCTGGCCGCGGCGCTGCCGACCTCCGGCAACCCAACGCTGCTCGAGGCGCTGCTCGCCGACACGGTCAACCCGGCCGGCAGCCCCGATGGAACCGTCGAGCTGAAGGACCTGTGCTGGTCGGGCGACCACTTCAACGACGCCGAGGGCCGCACCGCCCTCAAGAGCCTGCGGCGCGTGGCCGGCTCCAGCGACGACCTGCGGGACGCCGACAAGCTGCTCTGGGACGACGCGGATCTCACGACGACCGGGACGGCCACCACCACCGCTGACATCCCGGGCGAGGTGCTGGTGCGCAACGAGATCGATCTGGAGCTGCACTTCGCCGAGATGAGCGACCTCGACGCGATCGGGAACATCGCCCTGCAAGCCGCAGGCGCCCTGGCCCAGGAGCCCATGCGTTGGTTCGGCGAGTTCCAGTCCATCGACTACCAGGGACCCACGACCTCCACGCTGCCCTACCGGGAGCTGGGCGGGACCGGGCCGAAGTACTTCCTGAAGGAGACTGACTGCAACAACGTGACCTTGAAGACCGGCTTCATCAACCAACGTTGGTTGTTGAATTGGATCACGCAGGTGGAGTGGGGCAAGAACTTCCGAAGGACGGGCGTGATCATCATGTTCGACCGCAGCGGCCTGTTCCCCATGCGGATCATCGAACTCAAGGGCTGCTTCCCCGTCGCCTGGACCGGCACGAACCTCGACGCCGGCGACAGCGGCTCCCAACCCATCGACACCTTCGAGCTCACCTGCGGAGACATCGTGGTGACGAACCTGAGCTTGTAGGAGGGGTGATGGACTTCAAGACCAAGCTCAACGAGCTCGGCCAGGAGATCGTGAAGGCGGCCCGCTCGGGGGCCCCCTCGTCCGACTACAACATCTCCGCCTACGACGGGAAGGAGAAGCTCGAGCGGGTCACGCTGGTCTGGGACTGGGCCGAGAAGCTCGAGGACATGAAGGGCGTTCTTCGCAGCAAGCCCTTCCAGTTCCCCCTTCCCTACAACCCGACCAGCTTCAAGGTCAGCCGCGCGCCCTTCATCGCGGTGCGCAAGAGCACCTACGACTTCCTCACGGGGGGCTCGGAAGGCGCCGGCACGGGCAACACCAAGTACAAGGAGGGTTCGTCGGTCCTGGCGATGGCCTTCATGCTCGACGACACCGAGTCGCTCGAGAAGGAGACCCTCGCGACCCTGTTGACCGGACGCAAGACCGAGAATCGAGTCCTCGCCCAGATGCAGATCCTGGCGACGATGGCCGAGCCGGTGCCCGCCGACACGCTGGAATTCAAGGTCCCGGACAAGCCGAGCAAGCCTTGGGAGCAGACCGCCAACGCAGAGGGGCTGAAGAAGCTGGTCCCGGACAAGGGGATCCTCAACCCCTACAGCAAGCACGCCGACTACAAGTACACGACCCGCCAGCCGCCGGGCATCACGGTCATCTGGGGCGACTTCGTCTTCGTGGGCACGGTGCGCAGCCTCGCCTTCGCGGTGGCCGCGGCTGACTCGGACGGCAACCCGCGGCGCGTCAACGTCTCCGTCTCGCTCAAGGGCGACGCCTTCACCCAGGTGAAGCGGGAGTACAGCACGACGCCGGGCACCGTCAGCGAGAAGGGCGAGACGGTGCCTCTGTCCCGAGCGAAGGAGGAGCTCCAGATCCCGACCGCGAACAGGACGCTGATGGAGGAGATGCAGTCCCATCCGCTCTTCGTCAAGGCCCGGGAGCGGCAATGACCGCCACCCTCCAGATCGCAGGCACCGACATCCCGATCGTCGATCCGGAGATGGCGAGCGTCCACCTGGTCGAGGGCATGCACCACCTCGACGCGATCACCCTCGGCTTCTCTGCCGACGCGGGGGCCTGGACCGACGCCGTCACCCTGGGCGCGCCCTACGAGCTGACGATCGACGGGGACACGAAGCAGGTCTTCACCGGGCTGATCGTCTCCCGCGCGCACGACCTCGGCCCGGAGAGCCACATGGTCGTCGTCCGCGGCGTCGACAGCTTCTTCAAGCTCAAGCAGACCCGGCAGACGAAGGTCTGGGACACGCTGAGCCTCCAGGACATCGTCAGCCAGATCGCGTCGGACCACGGCCTCAGCGCCGACTACACCGGCCCCTCGCTCACGGCCTCGACCGAGTTCCAGGACAACGTCTCCGACGCCGCCTTCCTGCAGCGCCTCGCGACGCGCTTCCACTGCTTCATCCGGGTGCGCGACAAGAAGCTGCACTTCGGACGCGCCCACGTGGGCAACGAGCCCATCACCGCGACGGCCTGGCAGAACCTGCGCCGCTTCGACGTGAGTTACGGCCTCGACGGGCTGCTCACGAAGGTCGGCGTGCACGGCTGGGACGGCGAGACCGACGCCGCCATCGAGGGGGAGTCCACGGGCTCGCAGCTCGGCAGGATCTCGTCGTCGAAGACCGGCCCCGACGCCCTGCAGAGCGCGGTGGGCGGCGGCTCCGAGCTGATGATCGGCGGCGCGGGCTTCGCGCTCGCCGGGCACGCGAAGGCTCACGCCGAAGCCGTGCAGCAGGCCGCCGCGGAGCGCTACGTCACCGCCCAGGCGACCCTCGTGGACGAGCCGTGCGCCGTGTCGGGGCGGACCCTGGAGATCGAGGGCCTCGGCGAGCACAGCGGGACCTACCTGATCCGGGCCTCGTCTCACGAGCTGAACCTGCACGGGGGCTACGTCTGCACCGTCGACCTGGTGTCCGACAGCGCCCCGAGGGGTGAGTGATGGCCGGCTTCCGACCCGACATCGTGCTCGGCCTGGGAGCCCGGGGGCTGGCGCGGCCCTCGGAGGCCCTGGCCCAGCGGATCCAGCTGGTGCTGTCCACGCGCCCCGGCGACCTGGCCTGGAAGCCCGAGTTCGGCTGCGACCTGGCCCAGCTCGTCGGCACGCCGACCTCGAACGTGACCCGTGTGCTGGCCGAGACCGCCATCACCGCCGCCCTTCAGACCTGGATCCCCGAGGTCAGCGTGCGCTCCTGCCACGTCGCCGCCCGGACCCTGCCCTCGCCCGCCTGGAGCCCCCAGGGGCCCGTCGAGCGCGCCCTGATCCCGCTGGGGACGCAGGCCACCCTCGCCGTCGATCTCGTGCTCGACGCCGGTGAGGGCCCCGCCGCCCTGAGCCTGGAGGTGGAGCCATGAGGTTCCCCGATCCGACCCCTCGCCACCTCAAGCGCGCCGAGCTGCTCGACCACGTCCGCGAGGAGCTGCGCCGCCGCTACCCGTCCTTCGCCGGCGTGCTCGACATCCCCGGCGACCCCGGCTGGATGCTGCTGGAGCAGGCGGCCTGGATGGCCGAGGTCACCTCCGAGGTGCTGGCCGAGCAGCCCCGTGAGGTCATCGAGTACCTGCTGGCCCTGCTGGGTCGCGACCTGCGCCCCGCCACGCCGGCCATCGGCGTGGTCGCGCTGGCGGTGGAGCGGCACGGCGTGCTCGATGGAGCCTCGCCGCCCGCGCTCTTCGCGCCGACCACGGCCGGCCGTGAGCAGGTGGACTTCACGCTCGTCGAGCCCCAGGTCCCGCTCGTCGCGGGGCGCATCACGGGGAGCTACCGCCTGAGCCGCGGCCAGCTCTTCGGCCAGCACATCGACCGCGTCGACTTCCCCCACGGCCTGGTCCTCGTGGGCCCGCAGGAGCGCGACCTCTCCCTGGTCGACAGCGAGCGCATCCTCTACCGCATCGAGCGTCACCCCGATCCCGTGCTGGAGGCGGTGCTCGAGAAGCTCGTGGCGGCCTTCAACGAAGGCAGCGCAGCGGACGTCGGCTGGCTGAGTCTGTCCTGGGAACGGCGAGGCGCCGGCGTGGACCTCACGGCCTCCATCGACGTGGCGGCCCCCTTCCCCGAGGACGGCCTGGAGCGACGACCGCGCCGCTACGGGCGCATCGGCGACTGGCGACCCGAGATCCTGGCCCGCCCCGGCCTGCCCGGCGTGGTGGCCGTGCTCGACGCGACGGGCACGCCCGCGGTCCTCGAGTGCCCAGCCGAGCTCCCCGCGGCCCAGCTGCTGCGGCCCTCCGAGGTCGCGCCCGAGCGCTTCCCCGAGACGCTCTGGAACCACTTCCGCGTGGTGCTCGCCAGCGACGGCGAGCAGCTCCCGCACGCCCCCCCCTGGTCGCGCTCCGTCGTCTCCGAGCGGCGCACGCCGCGCTGGCTGCGCGAGCTGCCCTTCAGCGCGCACTGGTCCCGGGTGTCCGAGTCCAGCGGCGCGCTGCTGTCCTTCGATCTGGGGGCGATGGAGCCCGAGCGTGAGTTCCGCGTCGCATTGCTGCTCGACGGGGCCGACGTGGACTACCGCCCGCCGGCCATCGAGGTCCTCATGGAGAACGGCACCGCGCCGCAGATCGAGGCCGAGTGGAGCCTGGTGCTGCCTCGCCCCCGCGCGCTCGGACCGGGCGTCGCGCACGTCGCCGTCTACGGCCTCAACAGCCAGCACGTCCGCGCCTCGGGCACCGTCGTGCTGCACCCCGTTCGGCGGGGGCCGGGCGGCGGCCGGGTGCTCGGCGCGATGCTCAACCCCGCCCTGGTGCTCAACGCCCCGGCGGGCCACGACGGCCGCACCGTGCACGTGGGGCTGAAGGCCGGCGAGGTCGACCTGCTCTGGCCGGATCTGGTGGACCGACGGGTCCTGCGCCGGGTGGAGGAGGGCTTCCCCGGTGCCACCGCGCGGCCGCTGCGTGAGCTGCTGGACGGCTTCGATGTCGCGCAGCTCGAGATCTGGCGGCGCGGCGTGCTCCAGGAGGAGCTCACGGACTGGCACCGCATGCGGCTGGACCCCTCGGTGGGTCGGGCGCAGTACGGGGTCCCGGACCACAAGGGCGAGCGGGCCCTGGCCGCGGGCGTCGACGTGCGGATCGTGTCCTACCGGCGCACCTCGGGGGCGCGCGGCAACCTGGACGAGGGCGAGATCCAGGGCTTCGAGCAGAGCGAGACCGACCGACCGAAGCTCATCGGCGTCACCAACCCCCTGCCCACGCACCTGGGCGAAGACACCGAGACCGCCGGGCAGGCCGTGTACCGCATGTTCGGACCGGAGCGAGGCGAGGTCCCGACGGTGCCTTCGGACCTGGAACGGGTCGCGCGCGACGCCCTCGGCCCCGACGAGCAGGGCTGGACCGTGAGGGTCTGGACTCACGCCGAGCGCGTGCTGCTCGACACCCGCTTCTGGGCCGATGAGCACGGTCCGGCCTGGCTGCGCGCTGGCGCCCGCCGCGCCCGAACGAGGCTCGATCAGCTCGGTCCGCGCGGCGTGCTCGTCGCCATCGGGGACCCCGACCGGCTCGTGGACGAGGCCCGCTTCGTCGCGCTGAGCGCCAGCATCCAGCGCCGCATCGAGGCCATCGCCGACCGCGTTCCCTACACCCACGGCTGCGTCGTCGTCCCGATCCAGCCCTTGACCCTGCACTGCCAGGACGAGGAGGCGCCCGAGCTGCCCTGCTTCCGGCCCGACCGCTTCGGCCGCGGCACCGTCGTCCCCCTGGGCGAGGACGAAGCCGTCGCCCCGCCCCCGGGCCTCAACCTCTGGCTGGACGCCGCCGTGGTCGCGATCGAAGCGAGCCGCGCGGTCGTCGAGACGCCGCTGCTGGGCGACGACGCGCCGGGCTTCGACGTGATGGAGATCCATGCCTGGTGATCCCCAGCTCTGGGAAGAGACGCAGCTGCTGACGCCCAGCCGGGACTGGGCGCGCAGGCGCTTCGGGGCCACCGACCTCAGCTGGGTCGGTCCGTCCTTCGGCGAGCCGGCCGAGCCGGGCCGCTACACGCGGGCGCCGGGCGGCGCGGACGGCCCCGATCGCTTCTGCGGGATCCTCTCGGCCTTCGCGACGGCGCCCTCGCTTCAGGCGGCGGCACGGACCGCGCAGCGCGAGGGGCGGCCCTCGGCCTGGGAGGGGCTGGACCTGCTCTTCCTCCCGCTGGAGCTGTCCATCGAGACCCGCGACACCTGGTGGCGCCTGGGCACGCGCCCGGACGTGGCCTCGACCCTGCTGCGCGCCTTCGGCCTGCGGGGCGTGGTGCCCGAGGACGACGAGGACCTCGTGGAGCGGGTGCTTGCCTGGCTGCCCGACTACGTGGCCGGGCGGGGCCTGGGCGACTACGCGCGGCGGCTGCTCCGGCTGCTCGACAGCCAGGAAGCGAGCCGCTGGGCCCACCTGCCCGGCGAGGTCGCGATCGCGCCCACCGAGAAGCCTCCGCCGCCCCTGGAGCCCGGCGGCCGGGAGCAGGAGATCGACGCGCTGGTCGAGGAGATCGACGGCCTGCTGAGCGGCGAGATCCCCGCCGTGCGGCTCTCCGGGGACCCGCTCGAGGACCAGGAGACGGTGCAGGAGCCCGTGCTCGACAGCCCCGACAGCGTCGACGATCTGCCCATCGTCCGCATCGATCCCCAGGCTCCAGCGCCGCAGCCCACCGGCAACGAGGCCGCGCAGGCCCTCCTGGACGGGGCCGAGCTGCTCGCCGTGCGGTCCCTGCCCTGGTTCGAGGCGCGGGCTGGCTCGGCCGACCTCCAGCCGGGGCGCACCCTCGCGATCACCGGCGGCGCCGTCTGCGCCACGGGACACGCCCCGCGACTCCGCCCCGAAGACGCGCTGCTGCACCTCGATGCGGCCCGCCCCGTCGACCCCGCAGCCTTCCGCGTCCTGCCGCCCTGGACCCAGATCCGCTTCCTGCCCCCCCTCCCTTCGGAGGCCTCATGACCGCCGTCCCCGCTGAGAAGCCCCCGACCCCGACCGACGGCCTGCGCAGCCGCTGGGGCGAGCCCGCCGCCACCCCGCTCGGCCGCGCGTCCCAGCTCCACTTCAACCCGGTCGAAGGCACCGTGCTCGACCTCGGCAGCCTCGACAGCCTGAGCTGGTCCGATCACGACGCGCTCTGGGCGCTCCAGCTGGGCCTGGACGGCGTGACCCGCGGCCTGATCCTGGAGGGCATCCAGCTGGTGCGGCGCGGCAAGCAGCACGTGCTGTCCGCCGGGCGCTGCGTGATCCCGCTCCAGGGAACCGGCCGCCTGGTCCTGGCCGAGCTCCGCGAGCCGCTGGACGTGCGCATGGACTACGGCGCGCTGGTCCTTCGGGCCCGTGAGCGTGAGGTCCGCTGGTCCGGCGCCCGCGCCGCGGCCGGCACCGTCGAGCTGTCCGTCCTCGTCGTGCCCTTCGAGGATGTCTTGCCCGAGGACCTCCCGGTCGAGTTCAACCGTGAGGAGCACGGGCGCGTGGACGCCTACCGCGACCTGCGGCGCCTGGATCCACCGTCGCGGCCCCGCGTGCAACGCCACGTCGAGGCCTACCGCGCCATGACCGGGCTGGTCTGGGCCGGCGGCACCGAGGGAGAAGCGACGACCGGCCAGGCCGTCATCAACCTGCCCATGCAGTCCCGGGTGCGCGCGACGGCGGCGCTGGAGGCCGCCTGCTGCAACCTGCTCGCGGCGCCCACGACGAGCAGCACGCGGATCCGCATCCACGACACCGTCAAGGACGTCTTCGCGACGCTGGAGGACTACAGCGAGGACCGCCAGGCGAGCCGGCGGCTGCTGAACGAGCTGGCCGAGCTGCGCTGCGACCAGGTCCAGGCCCGCGGGCTCGCGGGGGTGGAGACGGGATGAGCCGCGCTCGCCTCGAACGGGTCGGCCGCGTCCAGGCACTCGAGAGCTACCTCGAGGGCCAGCTGCCGGTGCTGATCGCGGGCGGATGGTGGGGCTGGCTCATCGTGCTGTTGACGCAGCCGCGGGCCTCGCGCGCCTTCTCGGGCCTGGAGCTGGCCCTGCTGCTGGGCGCCGGCGTGGCCCTGGCGAGCTGGGCGCTGTCCCGGGTGATGTTCCTACTCGGCGCGCGGCGGCCGGTGCTCTTCACCATCGCCGGGCTCGTGCTGGCGGTCTTCCTGGTCCAGGCCCTGCACCTCGCCACGACCCGGCGCTACGCTTCGCAGTGCGGCGACCACTACGGCGGCGAGCTCGTTCCGACCGAGGGCGAGCGGAGCGTCTGCGTGGTCGACCGGACCCCGGACAGCCCCTACCTCGCCGGCACGATCCTGCGGCCCTCGTGGCACGGCACGGCCGACCTGGACTGGCCGATCCTGCTGGTGATGGGCCTCGCGACCGTCGCCGGATCCCTCGCCTTCCGCGACCGCCGCCTGCGCCGCAGCCGCGTGGCGAAGGCGATGATCGACGAGTTCCGCTTCGCGCGGGCGGCCGGCATCAGCTCGGTGCGCGGGGAGCCCGGCGACGACAAGGCGATCCTGGCCTGCGACAACCGCACGCTCTGGGGCGAGACCTGCGGCCAGCTCTACTGGGAAGACGCCATCGAGGCGGACGATCCCTGCGTGCGCTGCGGCTTCGGCTTCCACGCGGGCGAGACGGTGTCGCTCAAGGCGGTCGGTCTGGCCACGGACCGCGTCGACAAGCTCAACGTGCTGGAGCGCCGCTTCGCGTCCCACGAGCCCTGGGCCCAGGGCGAGGCGGGGCGGAGCGCAGGCGACATCCGCATGTCGGCCGCGGGTCCGGCGCGCTGGGGCGAGATCTGGGAGTTCCGCCTGCCGCGCACGCTGACCATCGCGCAGACCCTGGCCTTGATCGCCGATCAGCTCGAGCCCGCGGGCGTCGCTGGCCTCGCGAAGCGCCGCGCGAGCCGCATCTCCGCCTGGATCTGGCACCTGCCGGGCGAAGGCCAGTGGCTGCCGAACCTCGCCGTGCAGCCAGGCGCGCGCTACTCCCTGGTCGCCGCGACCGAGCGCCTGGGCGACGTGCTCGAGCGCTACCCCGGGCGGCCGGTGCTCCAGCTCGACGTGGGCCTGGTCCCGGTGCAGTTCCGCTTCGGCAACCGCCGCGCGACCGCCCAGAACCTCAACCAGAACCTGGTGATCTGGCTGCCCGTGCGCTCCCCGCACGAACAGGGCGACGCCGCCTGGTCCTGGGTCCCGCGGGTCGAGACGGCCGCGCTGAGGACCTGGCTGTCCGTCGTGCGCCGCAGCGGCGAGGGCGAGGAGCGGCTCGGCATCGACGTCATGCCCTACGTCTGGCCCGAGGACGCGGACCCCGGCCACTGGCGCGACGGCGCCGGCCGCGCGTGGCGGCTGAGGAGCCCGACCGAAGACGAGGACCCGTCCCGACTCACGCTGGTGCGGATGTCCTGGGCCGAAGGCGGCGAGCCGGTGGTGCACCCCACGCTGGGCCTGCTCGGCGCCTGCCTGGACGAGTGGGAGTGGCTGGACCGGGACCAGATCGAACAGCTCCGGGAGGGCGTGGTCGTCGCCCTGCCCCGCGACCACCGGAAGCGCCTGGTGGAGCGGGTCCGCGAGGCAGAAGGGGGAGCAGCATGAGCACGCGCGCAGCCTTCCTCGGACTCCTTCTGCTCGGTGGTGCGCTCCTGTTGATGCCGCGCTCGGCCGCGGCCCAGGCCTGCGACAACCCGCCCTCCCCCTGCTCGACCCCCGGCACCGACTGCACGGTGGACGGCGGCTCCTGCCACTCCTTCTTCCTGGACGACGACCTGGACCGCTACTCGCCGGGCACCGAGGACTTCTGGGAGACGAACACCGCCTGCGTGCTCTTCAGCGGCTCGAACTACAGCCACAACGGCTGCCTGCTCGACTCCGCTGTGGACTGCGACGACACCGACGACACCATCCACCCCGGCGCCACCGAGTCCTGCGACGCCATCGACAGCGACTGCGACGGCAGCCTCGTCGACGAGTTCGCCGACCTGGACGGCGACGGCAACCCCAACTGCACCGACCCCGACGCGGACGGCGACGGCGAGGACAACACCACCGACTGCGACGACCTCGACGACCAGCGCTTCACCGGCAACACCGAGGTCTGCAACGGCGTGGACAACGACTGCGACGGCACAGTCGACGACGGCCTGAGCACCGACGCCGACGCCGACGGCCACTACACGCTCACCTCCTGCTTCACGCCCAACGACGACTGCAACGACGCCGACCCCGCCAACTTCCCCGGCAACGCCGAGATCTGCGACGCCCAGGACAACAACTGCGACGGCACGGTCGACGAGGGCCTCAGCACCGACGGCGACGGCGACGGCCACTACGCCACGGGCTCCTGCGCCAGCCCCGCCGACGACTGCGACGACCACGACAGCGCCACCTACCCCGGCAACATCGAGATCTGCGACAGCCAGGACAACGACTGCGGCGGCGACGTCGACGAGGGCCTGAGCACCGACGGGGACGGCGACGGCCACTACACCTCGGGCTCCTGCGCCATCCCCAACGACGACTGCGACGACGCCGACGGCGCCAACTTCCCCGGCAACACCGAGGTCTGCGACAGCCAGGACAACGACTGCGACGTCACCATCGACGAGGGCCTGAGCACCGACGGAGACGGCGACGGCGTCTACGCCCCCGGCTCCTGCTTCAGCCCCAACGACGACTGCGACGACGCGGACTCCATCAACTTCCCGGGCAACCTCGAGGTCTGCGACGGCCAGGACAACGACTGCGGTGGCGACACCGACGAGGGCCTGAGCACCGACGGCGACGGCGACGGCGTCTACGCCCCCGGCTCCTGCTTGACCCCCAACGACGACTGCGACGACAACGACGGCGCCAACTACCCCGGCAACACCGAGCCCTGCGACGGCCAGGACAACGACTGCGACGGACTCGTCGACGACGACGACCCCGACGTCTCGACCCAGGCCAGCTGGTACCCGGACTCCGACGGGGACCAGCACGGCGAAGAGGGCGCGACCGAGGAGCTCGCCTGCACCCAGCCGGCCAACAAGGTCCTGTCTGACGACGACTGCGACGACGGCCGCAGCTTCATCCACCCGGGCCACGCCGAGGAGTGCGACGGCTGGGACAACGACTGCGACGGCGCGCTCTCGTCCCTCGAAGACGAAGACGACACGGACGGGGACCAGCGGGTGGCCTGCACCCTCATCGACCGCGGCGCGCTCAACGCGGACCTCGAGCCCCTGCTCGCAGGCGTGGACTGCGACGACACTCACGACTTCATCCACCCCGCTCACGCCGAGGAGTGCGACGGCTGGGACAACGACTGCGACGGCGCCTTCTCGGCCACCGAGGACGAGGACGACAGCGACCTGGACCAGCACATCGAGTGCCTGCTCATCGACCGCGGCGCGCTCAACGCCGACTCGGAGCCGCTGGTCGCGGGCATCGACTGCGACGACGCGCGGGACTTCATCCACCCCGATCACGCCGAGGAGTGCGACGGCTGGGACAACGACTGCGACTTCGCCCTGTCCACGACCTTCGACGAGAGCGACAACGACGAGGACCAGTGGCTGCTCTGCGGTCCCTTCGTCGACGGGCGGGACGGCTTCAACAGCGCGGCCGAGCCGCTGCTCGGCGGCTTCGAGTGCGACGACGCCAACCCGGTCCGCTTCCCCGGGAACGCCGAGGTCTGCGACGGCGTGGACAACGACTGCGATCAGGCCGCGGACGTCGAGTTCGACCTGGACGAAGACACCTTCGTCGACGGCACCAACCCCGACTGCTTCGCGGCCTACCCGGCGGTGGACTGCGACGACACCGACGCCACCATCCACCCCGGCGCGACCGAGATCTGCGACGGCAAGGACCAGAACTGCAACGGGCTGGACGACTTCGGCACGCCCGGCACCGCGGGCGCGGAGACCGACAACGACGGCGACGGCTCGTCGGAGTGCGAAGGCGACTGCGACGACACGCGCCAGTCCATCAACACCGGCGCGGCCGAGATCTGCGACGGCTTCGACAACGACTGCGACGGCGCCCTGCTGCCCAGCGGCGAGTCCGACGAGGACGGCGACGAGGTCCTGCCCTGCCAGGGCGACTGCAACGACAACGACGCGCTGATGTTCCCCGGCGCGGTGGCGGACAACCCCGGGCAGCGCACCGGCCGGGACGTGGACTGCGACGGCTGGATCGGCGTCTGGGAGCTGGACTGCGACGGCGACCAGCAGTACCCGGCCGTCTCGGGTGAGCTCGTGGGCTGCTCGGCGGAGGACGACCCCATCGCCATCGAGTGCCTCGGCGCCGGCCTGGAGGCGACCTGCCGCACCTCGGACCGTGAGCGGGACTGCTTCGACGGCCTGGACGGCGACGAAGACGGCGTGATCGACTGCGAGGACAGCGACTGCGAGGCCTTCTGCGAGCGCAGCCCCATCGGCGAGCTGTCGGCGGACGGCACCTCGACCCCGGGCACCTGCTTCGACCAGTTCGACAACGACAGCGACGGCCTGACCGACTGCGACGACGCGGACTGCGTGGAGCTCTGCGGTCGACGCGGCGAGACCGGCGTCGGCGAGGACGAAGACCTGCCGCCGACCCAGACCTGCGTGGATGGCCTGGACAACAACGGCAACGGCCTCTTCGACTGCGACGACGCGGCCTGCGACTCCGTGTGCGCCTTCCCCGGCGAGACCAACACCGACGGGCTGTTCGGGATCCAGGCCTGCAACGACGGCGTCGACAACGACAGCGACGGCGACATCGACTGCGACGACATCGAGTGCGCCGCCGTCTGCAACCCCGCCCAGACCTGCTTCGACGGCATCCCCAACGACCTCGGGGTGGCCGAGGACTGCCAGGACGAGGACTGCGCGTCGGTCTGCGGCGCCGGCGAGGGCTCCTGCCTCGACGGCCTGGACAACGACGCCGACGGCCTCAGCGACGCCGACGACCCCGACTGCGCCGCCGTCTACGCCGCCCCTCCCCAGTGCCTCGACCCCGCCACCCGCGCGACCGCCTGCATCGACACCACGCTCGACTGCGGCGGGGTCTGCCCCCCGCCGGCGCGCTGGGAGGTCGACATCCGACCCTTCAACGTGTCCGACGTCGGCCAGGTGGAGGACGGCATCTTCTTCGTGGGCCACATCCGCTACTACGGCGTGGCGCCGACCTGCGACGTGAACGGCGTGGACTGCGACGACTCCTGCCCCGCCCGCTGCGAGGGCATCGCCGAGGTCTGCGACGGCATCGACAACAGCTGCGAGACGCCGCCTGGCTGGCGCGCCGACGGCGGCGGCATCGGCTGGCACGATCTCTTCGCGGGGCCGAAGGCCAACGGCATCCCCGACGTGCTCGAGGGCGAGCCCGGTCCCAGCGGCCTCGTGCCCGCCGAAGAGGCGGACGTGGACGGCGACGGCGTGCCCGGCTGCCGCGCGGGCGAGGCCCTGACCGGCGCCGGCCTCTTCATCAGCGAAGGCGACTGCGAGCCCCTCTTCACCGAGGAGTTCACGGGCCTGGTGCCCGACTGCAACGACACCTGCTCGCTGATCGCCCCCGAGGCGACCGAGGTCTGCGACGCCCTCATCAACGCCTGCGAGTCCCAGCTGCCCGAAGGCAGCGAGGTGGACCGCGACCTGGACGAGCACCTGGCCTGCGGCCCCGGGACCGAGAGCGAGCTGGACGTCGAGTTCCTCTACGTGCTCGCCTGGCAGGCCCACGGCGGCACCGAAGAGGCGCCGATGCCGCTGGTTCCCCTGGCTCCCCCCGCCCTGGCCAGCCTCGAGTGCGAGGCCTGCGCCGAGCTGGCCTGGCGGCCCGAGGGCGCCGAGGACGACGCGGATCCCGTCGCCCTCTTCGCGGACGTCTGCACGGCGCTCGGCCTCCAGGACGAACTGGATGCCGACGACGACTGGCGCTGCGGCCTCAGCGAGGACGCCTTCGGCCGCGCGTCCATGGAGCTCTGCGCGAGCGGAACCGGCCGCTGCGAGGTGCTGGAGCTGCGCCTCAGCCCCGGCACCAACCCCGACCTCCAGGATCTCATCGGCGGCACCGGCGAGAGCCTGCACGGCGGCGTCCTGCGCGCCCCACGCTGCCCCGAGCGCGGCGAGCCCACCCTGCTGCCCGGCTGGGGCGGCGGCCCCTGCGCCTGGAACGACGATCTCTGCCGCGGCACCGCCTGCGCCTCGGCGCTCCAGGCCCACACCATCTGGCCCGCCTGGCGCATCGCCGAAGCCCGCCGCCTCGTCGCGACCTGGCACGCCTGCCAGTCCAGCGCGGACGCCCCCTTCGGACGCCTGCCCTCGGGCGAGTCCTTCCGCCAGGACCTCTGCCCCTACCTGCTGCCCGCGGTCGAGCCGGTCGTGGACGAGCTGGAGTTCGGCCTGCTCCAGCCGCTGGAGCTCGCGGCCTTCGTGTCCCGCACCATGCCCTCGGACGAGTTCCTCTACGGCTGCTGGCAGGGCGGCTCGGAGATCGCAGACAGCGTGCCGCGCGGCGCCATCGACGACCGCGTGGGCGGCGACTGCTCGGACGGGCGCGACGGCATCCACCGCGACGTGGCCGACGGCCCCGACGACGCCCTGGCCTGGCTGATCATCGAGGCCGAGCGCACCGAGGGCGGCTGGCTGCCGCCGAGCCTGCGCCGCGGCACGGACTCGCTGCTGAGCTGCGCGCTCTGCGTGGACGGCCGCGACAACGACTGCGACGGCCTCGTGGACGCCGAGGATCCCGGCTGCGACCGCTGCACCTCGCCCGGCTGCTCGTCCTGCGCGTCCTTCGTCGACCGGCCCGACGCCCTCACCCTGTGGGCGCTGCTCGGGCTGATCGCCTCCCTCGGCCTCGCGGCCGGGACCCGCCGAGGAAGGCGGCTCGGATCATGAGGAGCTCCTTCTGGACGCTGGTCGGTCACCGCTCCTTCCGCCCGGAGGGAGGCCCCGTCTACCTCGAGCGGATCTGCGCGGAGCTGCTGTCCCGCGAGCTGGACGAGGTGAAGGCGCCCGCGGTCGAGGACCCGTCCGCCGAGAGCGACCCGGACGCCACCGGCTACATCGAGGGGCTGCCCGGCCAGGACGTCGAGTGGCCCGAACGCAGCACCATGGCGCTGCTGCTGCGCGACGAGCGGGTGGCCGGGCTGTGGGTGCGCTTCGGCTCCGACTACCCCGTCGCCGACCAGGTCGACGCCCGCACCGAGCCGGCCGTGCCGGGCGCCTTCGTGGCCGCCTGCCGCGC
>JAJDAI010000649.1 GCA_029261955.1 Deltaproteobacteria bacterium
GCTGCGACCGGGCTCGCAGGCTGGAAGCTGGCCGCGGTGCTCGCCCTGGCGACAGGCGCAGGCTTCGGCGGGGGGGCCCTGAGGCAGCCCGCCGTCCAGCGGATCGAGGTGCCCGTGGAGGTGCGGGTCGAGGTGCCCGTCGAGCAGGACCTGCAGGTCGGCTGGATGCCGCCGCTCGCCTTCGCGCCCGCCGAGGTGGCCGCGCCCGCGCTCGTCACCCGCGCCATCTACATCGAGTCCGAGTGCGCGCCCGAGGCCCCACCCACCGTGCTCGCGCAGGACGACGACAGCTGGGTGCCCGAGCCCGAAGCCTACGCGGCGAGCTGGCCCGAGGCGGAGCCCCCGCGGGGCGAGGCCGCGCCGGCCTCCAGCGAGCCCACCGAGGACCTCCTGGCCTCGGCGCACACCGCGCCCCCCGCGGCGCCGGACTCCGGCCGCACCAGCCTGCGCTTCGGCCTCGGCCCGCGTCTCTCCTTCCCGTCGCAGGGCCCCCCCGCGCTCCCGGGCCTCACCGGCCGGGTGGCCATCGCGCACACCGGCGCCACGAAGCGGCGAGCCGCGCCCTTCGTCGCCGCCGGCGTCGGCCTGTCCGGCGGGGGCTCGCCGCCCTCCCGGAGCGGAGCCCTGCTGGCCGGCGGGGACCTGCGGGGCGGCTTGTCGCTTCGCTGGGCGAAGGCGGGCCTGGAGCTGGGCTGGTCCGCGGCCGGCGGCGCGGCCGCTGGCTGGAGCAACGAGCGGGACGAGCCCCGCCGGGCCGGCACCCAGCCCTGGTTCGGCACCGGCCCCACGGTGTCCCTCCGCCTCGGCCGGGACGGCGGTCACGCCTTCCTCGCGTCCCTCACGGGGCAGGCCCAGGTGCGGCCCGGTGACGACGCGGAGGCCCGCTGGGAGCCCTGGATCGGCCTGACCCTGGGCGCCGACTTCCTGCTGCCGACGCCGGGATCGAGCTGAAGATCGAGGTTCGTGTAAGCGCCGTCCAGATCGTGCGGCGGGGCCCGTTCAACCCCATGAGACCCGGGCCGCGATGGCCCCGAAAGGACCCCATGCGAATTTCCCTGTTCCTGACCCTGCTCCTCGCTGGCTGCGCCAGCCCTGTCGGCTCCGACCTCAGCGCCGAAGGCGAGCTCATGCTCACCGCGATCTCGGCGGAAGAAGAGGGCCTGCGCGACGGCGTCGACGACTTCTACGGAGACCCCGAGCGCGCCGGCACCGACGTCGACCAGCCCCGCATCGGGCGCGACTGCGACAGCAGCGCGATCGCCGACTCCCTGTTCGCCCAGTACGACCGGGACGCCGACAGCCAGCTCGACAGCGACGAGGAGTCCGAGGTCTGGCAGGCGCGCTCCGAGCGCGGACAGCGCCACTGGCGTCACCGCGCCATGCGCTGGCAGCTCCTGGAGCTCGTCTACGACGCGGACGCGGACGGCGAGCTGGGCAAGCTGGAGCGGGGCGAACTCCTGGCCGACTTCACCACCCGCTGCGAGGTCCGCCAGGAGGAGCTGCTGGCCGAGTACGACGCGGACGGCGACGGCGAGCTGTCCGACGAAGAGCTCGAGCTGGTGCGCGCGGAGCTCGAGGAGCAGCGCGAGGAGCGCGGCGAGATGTGCAACGGCGGCGGGGGCGATCGGCCCGAGGGCGCCGAGCGCGGTGAGCGACCCGAAGGCGCCAGCCTGCGCGGCATGGGACGCGAGCGGCCCGACGTGAGCGAGGTCGTCACCCAGGCCTGGGACGAGGACGGCGACGGCAGCCTCAGCGTCGGCGAGCGCGAGGCCATGACCAGCACGATCCGCGAGCGGATCACGACCGGCGAGCGCATCAGCCCGCTCCAGCGCGGCTGAGCTGCCGGCTCGGTGGGCCACCAGCGCCCACCGAGCCCGCGGGGCGCGCCAAGACCCCCGCCCCCGGAACCTGCTAAGACCACGGCTTGCAGGAGCTGTTCGCCTTGTTGGGAGTCCGGGCTGGGGAGCAGCGACGCGTGTCGCTCCTCGTCCTGTGGTCCATGGCCGCCGTCGGTGGCGTGGTCATCACCGGCGACCTCGCCGGCCGGGCGCTCTTCCTGAGCCAGCTGCCCCGCGAAGCGGTGGCGCTCAAGTTCCTGCTGCCGCCCCTCGCGCTCGTCCTGTCGATGGGGGTCTACGGCCGCGTCCTGGACCGCTTCCGGCGCGACCGCTTCGTCGTCGGCACCTCGGTCCTGATGGCCGGCGTCGCCCTGCTGCTCTGGGTCCTGGCCCGCAGCCCCATCGGCGGCAGCCTCGTCTTCCTCTCGCTGCTCTTCGCCGCCATCCAGGTGCTGGGCGCCATCGCGCTCATCCAGTTCTGGACGCTCGCCGGCGATCTCTTCGACTCGCGCGAGGCTCGCCGGCTCTTTGGCCTCATCTCCGCCGGCGGCACCGTCGCCGCGGTGCTCTTCGCCAGCGTGCTCGGCGCGGCGGCCCGCCAGATCCCGGCCCAGGAGCTGCTGCTGGTCGTGGCCGGCGCGCTGCTCATCTGCGCGGCCTGCGCGGCGGCCCTGGGGCGCAGCTACGGCTCGCTGCTGGAGCGGGACCCCAAGGAGAGTCCGGAGGAGCAGGCATCCACGAGCATGCGCGCCCTGCTGCGCCCCCGCCTGGTGCGGGCGATCGCGGGGATCATGCTGCTGGCCGCGGTCGCCTCGGCCATCGCCGACTACCAGCTCGACCTCGCGCTCCAGGCTCGCTTCCAGGACGACGGCGCCGGGATGGTGACCTTCCTCGGGGTGCTGCGGGCCGTGGCCGGCGGCCTCGCCCTGTCGATCCAGCTGCTGTTCGCCGGCCGCCTCTTCCGGCGCTTCGGCCTCAAGGGCGGCCTGCTCGCCCTGCCGGTCCTGATGGCCTTCGGCCAGGGCGCGGTCCTGCTCACCGGCGGCGCCCTGCTCGCGACGGCCCTGCCGAAGGTGGCCGACGGCGCCCTGAAGTTCGACCTGAACAACACCGCCGTGAACCTGCTGCTGCTGCCCACCTCGCCGCGGACCCGGGGCCGCCTGAAGGCCCTGCTGGACGGCGCCATCAAGCCCGCCCTGCTGAGCGGCCTGGGCCTCGTCTTCCTCTTCGTGGGCCTGCTGCCCTCAGTCACGGCCGCGCACTGGGCCGCGGTCGCGCTGCTCGTCGTGGTGGGCTGGCTCTACTTCGTGCGCGTCGCGGCGACCGAGTACGTCACGGCGCTGCGCGGCAGCCTCCAGCAGCGCCGGCTCGAGCCCGCAGGCCAGGTGCTGAGCCTCGACGACGAGGACAGCCTCCGCGTGCTGCGCGCCGCGCTGTCCGACGAGGACCCGGCGATCATCATCCAGGCCCTGGCCTTGTTGGAGGGGACCTCGGACCGGCGCCTGCGGCCGCACATCGTCTCGCTGCTCGCGCACAGCTCGGAGGAGGTCCGCTTCGGCGCCATCGAGCTCCTGGATCGAACCCCCTCCGCCGACGACGCCGAGGCCCTGCGCGCCCTCGTGCACGGGGATCCCTCCCCCGGCGTGCGCGGCG
>JAJDAI010000650.1 GCA_029261955.1 Deltaproteobacteria bacterium
TCGAGCGCGCCTCGAACGCGTCGGTCCCCGCGGCGTCGGCGGCGGCGGCGAGCAGCGCCCGGCCCTGGGACTCCTCCTCGGCCGAGATGCCCTCGCGCACGGATTCCGGCCGAAGGTCGGTCAGCCACACGAAGGTGTAGAGCAGGTTGGCCACAAGGAAGAGGCCGGCGGCCGCCGCCGCCCACAGGAGGCGGGGGCGGGCGGGGGCGGGGGAGTGGTTCACGGTGCTCCTGGGCGAGTCGGGTTCGCGGCGATCGGTGAAACGAGCGTGGCTGCAGTGTGAGCGTGTTGGCCGTCGTCCGGGGCCAGACACGGGGGAATGGACCGAATCCGGCCCCTACCCACCGTTGAAGTGGACGTGAGCCAGGAGCAGCACGCCCGCCATCACGAACTCGACCACCGCGGGCTTCACGGTCTCCTTGTCCACCCCGTCCAGGGCCAGTCCGACGACCCGGCCCAGGCCTGCCAGCCCCATCAGCACCGCGACCGCCAGAAACCAGGTGGTGTTCATGGTCACCAGGCCGAGGAGCAGCAGGGCCAGGGCGCCCATGAACATGCCTCCTGCGACGCCGCGGATGGTGCTCAAGCCGGGAAGGCCCTTCGCTTCGACGCCCAGATGCTCCTCCATGGAGGTGGGCTTGAACATGGCCTTGACGCCGAACGCCAGCATCGGGACACAAAACAGACTGATCAGTACCTTCAGCGCGAGTTCCATCAGAGCTCCTTCTCGTGGTTGGGACGGGGTCCTACCCGTCTGCGCGGTCTGCGCGACTCACAGCGAGTCACGGAGCGCCCTCTCAGCTCAGGCGGCCGCGAGCCACCCCTCGCCGATCTCTTCGCCGGTCTTCAGGTGGTGGTCGAGGCCTGCGAGCACGTTGTTCATCAGCTTGCTCATCTGTCCGCGCACCGCGAGCAGGTTCATCAGCGATCCCAGGACCCCGTACTTGAGGTCGTAGTCGAGGACGAAGGTGAGCTGGCTCGTGCCGTTGGGGGTCGCGGTGAGGGTCAACTCGGCCTCGAAGCGAGCCATGGGCAGGCTGAACTCGCTGAGCTCGAAGTGCACGCTGCGACCCTCCTCGACGCCCGTGACCGTCTCGATGACGGAGGTCCCGTCGTAGAAGTTGCAGCGTCGGGTGGCGCCGAGGCCGGTGGGCTCGGGGCTGAGCAGGTCCGCCGTCTTCACGGACGGGTGCCAGGCCCCGACGGTCGTGACGTCGGCGATCAGCGCCCAGACGGTCTCGGGGGAGGCATGGATGAGGCGGGTCGCGGTGACTAGGGACATGACTTCTCTCCTGCGGGCCGGTCCGTCCGGCTGCTGACGAAGAGAACCTAGGCGCGGCATTCGCGTCGGTGAACGACATGAATTCAGCATTTAGTATTTCAATCTTGGCAATAATGGCGACATGCCGTTGGAGAGCATCGAGGCGCTGCGCGTATTCACCCAGGTCGTCGACAGCGGCGGGTTGAGCGCCGCGGGGCGGGTCCTGGGCCTCTCCCCCCCACTTGTGACCCGCCGGATCGCGCGCCTCGAGGCCGACCTCGGCGTGCGGTTGCTGCGCCGGACCACCCGGTCTGTGAGCGTGACCGACGAAGGAGCCGCCTTCTACCGAAGATGCCGTCGCGTCCTGCTCGAGTTGGAGGCGGCCGAGCAGGAGGCCCTGCCCGACCCGGAGCAGGTGCGGGGGCGGGTGCGCGCGATCCTGCCGACGATCCTGGCCTGCGCGCCCGTGATGGAACGCATTCGAGAGCTGCTCGACGAACAGCCCGGGCTGTCCCTGCAGCTCTCGTTCTCCGATCAGCCGGTCGACCTCACGGCGGGCGGCTGGGACATCGCGATCCACGTGGGGATCCCGCCCGACAGCTCCCACGTCCAGCGTCGCCTCGGGGTCGTGCATGCCCAGCTCGCGGCGACGCCGGAGTACCTCGCCGCTCACGGGATCCCGCAGACCCCCGAGGATCTGTCTGCCCACGAGTGCCTGCGCTGGATCAGCGACCGGCCACAGGACACCTGGGCGCTCGTCGATCCCGAGGGGCGCGAGGTCGTCGTGCCCGTGCAGGGTCGGTTCGAGTCCGACAGCAGCGCCGCGCTGGGAGAGGCGCTGTACGGGGGGCTCGGCATCGGGTTCCGCCCCCGCTCGGAGGTCGAACGTGGGGTCGAAGACGGGCGCCTCGCCTGGGTCCTGCCCGGCTACCACACGCTGGCCGGGACCCTCGTCGCCCTCATGACCGCGGGCTCCCATCGACTGCCGAGGGTTCGGTTGGTGGCGGACCGACTCGGGGCCTGGGTGGAGGCGATCGCCGACACCGCCTGGCGGGGAGCCTGATCAACCCCCGGCCGCCTCGTGGAGTCGAGCGAACACCTCCGCCGAGACGCGTGCGCTCCGGGACATGCCCCGTGCGGGGCACGTCGGATGCCGCTGACAGTCAGCCGTTGCCGGGGCCAGGAGAGGCACGGCCCACAGCGCCGCTCCCACTCGTCCCCTGGATCCAGCCAGTAGGTTCCAACCGCACTCGCCCACCCCGACCAGTTCAAAGAAGGCTCATCCTCTCGATG
>JAJDAI010000066.1 GCA_029261955.1 Deltaproteobacteria bacterium
GGGATCAGCAGCCGCATCGGCGGGATGGTAGAGAGCGGGCCCCTCCCGAGGCAACCTGCGTCATGGCTTCTCCGATCCCAGTTCTGACCGTCGCCGGCAGCGACCCCTCCGGCGGAGCGGGTCTCCAGGCGGACTTGCGGCTGTTTGCGGCGGACGGGCTGTTCGGCTCCGCGGTGATCGCGGGCATCACGGTGCAGGGCGTCGGCGGCGTGCGGCGGGCGGATCCGGTGGACGCGGAGCTGCTGGCGGAGCAGCTGGACGCTGCCCTGGACGCGCTGCCTTTCGCCGCCGCGAAGACGGGCATGCTCGGCTCGGCCGCCAACGTACTGGCCGTCGCCGCCCGCGCCCACCGCGTGCCCTTCGTCGTCGACCCCGTCCTGGTCTCCTCCAGTGGGCACCGCCTCCTGTCGCCCGAAGGAGAGGCCGCCCTGCGGGACGTGCTGCTGCCCCGCGCCGCCCTGGTGACCCCCAACCTGGCCGAGGCGGCGGTGCTGCTCCAGGTGGACTCCATCGACCCGCGCGACGCCCTGGACGCCGCCCACGAGCTCGTGCGGCTCGGCGCCGGCGCGGCGGTCGTGACCGGGGGGCACGCGCCCGGGGATCGCATCTGCGACGCCGCCTGGGTGCACGGACCGCACCGCCTGGACGGCCTGCGCGTGCCCACCGATCGCGACCACGGCACCGGCTGCCTGCACTCCGCCGCGATCACGGCGGCCCTGGCCCGCGGCTGCTCGATGCTCCAGGCGATCACCGAAGGCCGCGCCCGCATGGACGCTGCCCTGCGAGCCGCGGTGAAGCCCGGGGCGGCGCGCGGCTGCCCCTGGCCGCTCTGAGCGCCTACTTCTTGGCCTTGCTGCGGGTGCGGGAGCTGGTCGCGCGGGTCTTGCCCCGCATCATCTTGTCGACCTGCTCGGCGACGCCCTCTTCGGCCTCGGCCCCGCCGATGGACGAGAAGACGTCCCGCCCGGGGTAGATCGCCGCGTCCCCCAGGTCCTCTTCGATGCGCAGGAGCTGGTTGTACTTGCAGACGCGATCGGTGCGGCAGAGCGAGCCGGTCTTGATCTGGCCGACGCCCGCCGCGACCACCAGGTCGGAGATCGTGGTGTCCTCGGTCTCGCCCGAGCGATGCGATACGACGGCGGTGAAGCCGGCCCGGCGGGCCATCTCGATGGTCTCGAGCGTCTCGGTCAGCGTGCCGATCTGGTTGACCTTGATGAGGATCGAGTTGGCGGCCCCCGTCTTGATGCCCGTGGCCAGGCGCTTCGTGTTGGTCACGAAGAGGTCGTCGCCCACGAGCTGCGTGGTGCCCGACATCGCCTTCGTCATGCGGCGCCAGCCCTGCCAGTCGTTCTCGTCCAGGCCGTCCTCGATGCTGATGATCGGGTAGCGCTCGGCGAGGTCCTGGTACCAGGCCGTCAGCTCGTCGGCGGACATGCCCAGCCGGCCTTCGCCGCTCAGGTTGTACTTCTTCTTCTCGCAGAACTCGGACGCGGCCACATCCAGGGCCAGCAGCACGTCCCCGCCGGCCTGGTAGCCGGCCTTCGCGATGGCGTCGACGATCAGGCTCAGCGCCGCTTCGTTGCTCTCGAGCATCGGGGCGAAGCCGCCCTCGTCGCCGACCGAGGTGGCCAGGCCGCGCTCCTTGAGCACCATCTTGAGGGTGTGGAAGATCTCCGCGCCCATGCGCAGGGCCTCGCGGAAGCTCTTCGCGCCGACGGGCACGATCATGAACTCCTGCACGTCGACGTTGTTGTCCGCGTGCGAGCCGCCGTTGAGGATGTTCATCATCGGCACGGGCAGCGTCCGCGCGCCCACGCCACCGAGGTAGCGGTAGAGCGGCACGTCGAGCACGTTGGCCGCCGCGCGGGCCACCGCGAGGCTCGCGCCCAGGATCGCGTTGGCGCCCAGGCGGGCCTTGTTCTCGGTGCCGTCGAGCGCGATGAGCGCCCGGTCGATGCTCGTCTGCTCCAGCGCGTCGCGGCCGATGAGCAGGTCGCGGATCTCGCCGCGCACGTTCTCGACCGCCTTGAGCACGCCCTTGCCCAGGTAGCGGCCCTTGTCGCCGTCGCGCAGCTCGACCGCCTCGTGCTCGCCGGTGCTCGCGCCGCTGGGCACAGCCGCTCGCCCGAGGGCGCCGCTGGCGCAGAGCACGTCGACCTCGACGGTGGGGTTGCCTCGGGAGTCGAGGATTTCGCGCGCTCGGACGTCGACGATGCGGGACATGGAGGCCTCCTTGTGGCGCGATTCGGGCGCCGGGGCGGCGGACCCTAGCCCCCTTCGCGCGGCCCTTCAACCGAGGCACGCGGTGCGGCGCCCGGCTCGTCTACACTGCGCCGCTGGAGGCCTGCCTGAGCATCGTCCAGTCCCTCGCGAACCTCGCCCGCCGCGCCCTCGTTGGGGACGTGGACGAGGAGCTGCAGTCCCTGCGCGAGCGGGTCAGCTCGGTGTCGCAGCGCGTCGAAGTGCAGCTCGAAGTCGTCTCCGAGCAGGCGGCCGCGTTGGGGGATGCGCCCTCAGCGGCGCGCTTCACCGAGCAGACGGTGATCGCCGACGCCTGGGCCGCGCACCCGGATGCCCCGGGCGTCTTCGCCGCGCACCACCTGCCGCACTGCGATCACTGCCCGGTCTCGCGGACCGAGCCGATCGGCCTGGGCGCGCGCGATCACGGCCTCGATCCCGCGGCCTTGCTCGCAGACCTCAACGCCCTCTCCTGAGCGAAGCACGGCCATTCCCGGGACGGTGACCCGTGCCAGCACCTCGATCCGGTCCTACCGTCTCGGAGCAGGCCGCGCTTCCCCCCCGGGAACCTGCTCTGATAACTTGGTGGTTCCCGCGCGCTGAAAAAGCAGGCGGTCCCACCCGTCAACCCGGCTCGAACCGCCCTTGCGAGAGGCCGCCCACGCTGTGATTCGCTGCACGTTGCTCGCCCTGCTGGTTTCGCTGTCCGTGCTCGTCTCGCCGGCCCAGGCCGCGCTTGGCATCAGCGATGACGAGCCCATCGGGGGCACGGAGGTCCGGTTCACCAGCCCCGACGGGGTCGAATTGGTGGGCAATGTCTTCCGCCCGAGCAAGGGCTCGGTCAAGGGATCGATCCTCTTCGTGCACGAGCCCTTCCGCACCTCGCGGGACTGGGAGTACCTCGCCGAGAAGATGAGCCGCAAGGGCTTCGTCTCCCTCATCTTCGATCTGCGTGGCCACGGCCGCTCGATGATGAAGGAGGGCGAAGAACTCGACCGCGAGCTCTTCGGCGACGAGGACTACCAGGCCATGACCGGCGACGTGCGCGCGGCCCTCGAGAAGCTCCGGTCGCAGAAGGGCGCGGACGAGAACGTGCACCTGGCGGGCGCCGACCTCGGTGGATCGCTCGCGCTGCTGCTGGCCAACGAGGACGAGGGCGTGCGCTCCGTCGCCCTGCTCAGCCCCGGCCTCGGCTACGACGGCGTCAACGTCATCGGCCAGGTGGCCCGGCTGAACAAGAAGCCGCTGATGCTCGTCTTCTCGACCGAGGACGGCTACGCCCGCAAGTCCACCGAGGTGATGGAGAAGGAGGCCGTCGGCCCCATCCACACCGAGACCTACTACGGCGTCGGTCACGGCACGAAGATGCTGGCGCGTGAGCCGAAGCTCGAGGTGCTCATGACCTCGTGGTTCCTCGGCACGGTCATCACGGCCGAGGGCCGCAAGCTCGAGGACGCCGGCAAGCCCATCACCGAGGACAAGGACGTCGCATCGGATGGCCGCGAGGCGGCCGCCGCGGCGGAGAAGAAGCGCCTCGAGGGCCTGAAGAAGGCCGCGGAGAGCTCGGAGGCCCACGGTGTCGGCGACGACAGCGACACCGGCCCCAAGAAGTTCCCGCAGGAGAAGCGCCGCGGGAAGTGAGCCTCAGGCCGGGTCGTCCTCGGGGCGCCGGTGCTTGTGGTCCTTCGGGAAGCTGCTGCCGTACTTCGAGAAGAAGGCCCGCTTGGCCTCCTCGAAGCGATCGTCCTCGATCGACTGCCGGATCACGGCCATCAGCTCCTGCAGGAACGTGATGTTGTGGATCGCGGCCAGGGTCGTGCCCGTGACCTCGTCGCAGGTGAACAGGTGGTTCAGGTAGGCCCGGCTGAAGTTGCTGCAGGTGTAACAGGGGCAGGTGGTGTCGGGCGGCAGGCGGTCCTTGCGGTAGCGGTTGTTGCTGACGCGCATCTTGCCGTGGAAGGTGTAGAGCACCGCGCCCCGGGCGTGCCGCGTCGGGATGACGCAGTCGAACATGTCGACCCCGTGGCCGACGCCGCACCACAGGTCTTCGGGCAGGCCCACGCCCATGAGGTAGCGCGGCTTCTCCTTCGGCAGGTGAGGCGTCGTGTAGCCGAGCACCTCGTCCATGATCTCCAGGCCCTCACCGACGCTCAGGCCGCCGATGGCGTAGCCCGGGAAGTCGAGCGGGACGAGCTCCTCGGCTGAGCGGCGCCGCAGGTCCTCCCAGACCGAGCCCTGCACGATGCCGAAGAGCGCCTGGTCGTCTCGGGTCTTGGCCTCGAGGCAGCGGGTCTCCCAGCGCGTCGTGCGGGCGACTGAGGCCTCGGCGTACTGGCGCTCGCAGGGGTAGGCCACGCACTCGTCGAAGGCCATGATGATGTCGGCGCCGAGCTTCTCCTGCGTCGCGATGGAGCTCTCGGGCGTCATGGTGAAGGGCGCGCCGCTCTTCTTCCATTTGAAGGTGACCCCCTCCTCCGTGATGGTCTTGGGCAGGGAGAAGACCTGGAAGCCGCCGGAGTCGGTGAGGATCGGCAGCGGCATGTTCATGAAGCTGTGCAGGCCGCCCAGGCGCGCGACGATGTCCGCGCCCGGCTGCAGCGCCAGGTGGTAGGTGTTCGACAGCATGATCTGCGAACCGGTGGCGACCACCTGGTCGGGCGTCATGGCGCGCATGGCGGCGCGGGTGCCCACGGGCATGAAGACCGGGGTCTGCACGGCGCCGTGCGGGGTCTGCAGGGTCGCGACGCGGGCCGAGGTCTGCGAGCACCTGGCGTGGATGTCAAAGGAGAACATGGCGGCTTCCTAGCACAGCAGCCCTCTGGCAGGCTGGCGCGGTGCGTTGGCTTCTGTTGCTCTTCTTGCTGAGTCCGGCCCTGGCGAAAGACGCCGAGCCCGAGCGCGTGGTGCCCCGCCGCGTGCAGGTCTCCGTCGGTCAGGACCACGTCTTCGTGTCCCTGCGGGCCCGCCTGTCCCCCGAGGCGGCGCAGGAGCCCAGCTGGGCGCGCTGGGATCGGGATGGGGACGGTGCGATCTCGGCTGTGGAGCGCGGGCCGCTGCTCTCGTCCCTGCGGGCGAGCGAGACCGAGTTCCTCTCGGTGTCCATCGGCTCGGTCGTGGTGCCCGTCGGCCGCATGACGGCGAAGTTCGACGCCGATCTGCCCGAGTCGCTGCCGCTGGACGCCACCCTGCGCTTCCGCGTCGAGGGCCGCGTCGCCGTGACCCCCTCGGGCCCGACGCCCTTCACGCTCTACGACCGCCCCCGCGAGGGCGACGGCATCGTCCCGATCCGCATGAGCCTCGTGAAGGGCCTGGCCTTCGTCAGCGGCACAGGCACGCGCGGCGAGCTGCGCGGTCCTCGGCGGCTCGAGGCGGTGATGTCGCAGGCTGCGCCGGCCCTGTGGGGTGTCTTCGGCCCGGAATGAAATCAGCGGTGTCAGACACCGAGTGTTTCATTCCGCGAGGGTCTGGACGATCCGGAAGCCCAGCCAGCCCAGCCGCGAGCTCGTGGTGACGGAGCGGCGCGTGGCCGAGCGGCAGCCCTCGGGGTCGGTGAGGTAGGCGCCGCCCACGGCGATCGCGCGCTCGCCCTGCACCTCGTCCGTCCACTCCCAGACGCCGCCGGCGCCTCCCTCCAGTCCGAAGGGGGAGCGGTCGGCGGGAAAGGCCCCGACCTCGGGCGGGCGGCCGCCGGGATCGCAGGACGCCGAGGAGGCGCAGAGCGACGCGGAGAAGCGGTCGCCCCAGGGGTAGAGCCGGCCGTCGGCGCCGCGGCATGCCTTCTCCCACTCGTCCGCGAGCGGCAGGCGGATGGACAGGCCGGTCGCCGCGCTCATCCAGGCGCAGTAGGCGAGGGCGTCGGCGTGGCCGATGCCGGTGACCGGCTCGCGGGGGGCCATGGCCTCGAAGCCGGCGGGGCGGTGCCGCGTCGCAGCCTCGGGGTCGTCGTCGGCGATCCAGTCCAGGAACCGCGCCCACTCGGCCACGGTGACGGGGTGACGCGAGATGGCGAAGGGCGGCAGCTCGACGTCGCGCGCCTCTCGGGCCCCGGGCGCGAAGCGATCGCCGCCGAGGCGGGTCGGGCCGCCGGGCACGAAGCAGAACAGCTCGCTCAGCCCCTCGCTGCCGGCGAGGTCCAGGCGCACCCGCCGGCGCTCGTCCCGCCCCACGGCGATGG
>JAJDAI010000651.1 GCA_029261955.1 Deltaproteobacteria bacterium
TGGGCAACTACGGCAACGGGGACCTGGCCCAGCGCGCGATCGCGTTCCTGGCGAAGCAGGCGGACCTGGTGACCATCCCCCCGCGGGACCGCTCGGCGGAGGTGCTGGAGTTGGACGGGCTGCAGGCGGTGGTGGCGATCGTCGCGGGCGTGCTGGTGGTGCCGGTGGGGGTCCTGCTGCTCGGGGTGCTGGTGTTTGTTTGGCGGCGGAGTCTGTAGAGCCGGTTCTCACGCCAAGGGCGCCAAGGGGCCAAGGCCGCCAAGGGGAGAACACAAGAAGAGGATTCCCTCCGCGAGCTTGGCTCCTCGGCGACCTTGGCGTGAGAACCAGCAGGTCTAGGGCAAGAACTCCCAGTCGAACGCGATCTGCCCGCCCGCGCCCTCGGGGTCGTAGTAGTCCGTGAACTGGACTTTCGCGCAGCGCCCGTCGTGCGTCTCGACCACGTAGACGTTGCCGAAGGGCACCACCTCGTGGTCGCTGAACTGGTACTCGAACCAGAAGGCCAGCGACGCGTTGAAGCTCAGCTGCGGGAAGGGCCCCGCCCCGTCGGGATCGTCGACCTCGTCGGCCACGTAGCCCTCGTCGACCGTCGGCGTGCGCCCGCCGCAGCCGAGCACGCCGCTGTTCGCGCTGTCCTCGGCCGAGCCCAGTTCGGAGCAGAGCGCCGAGAACTCATCGAAGGACGCGAAGTCGTCGGTCGCGCCCTCGACGGCCAGCAAGGCGCCGCGGGCCACGGAGTCCGCGTGGCCCGAGCTGCCCGAGTTCGTGCCCAGCACCCAGCGTGAGGCCGAGATGTCCCAGCCCTCGTGCTCCGAGGGATCAGCGACCACCAGGGCCTCGCCGTCGCCGTCGCGGAGCAGGTCGTTCCCGTCGAAGGAGTAGAGGACGAAGCTCCCGCGGGCGACGTCCGCGTCGATGACCACGGCCCCGTCGACCACCCCGTCGCCCCTCTGGCAGCCCGTGTTCAGGTGCGGGGCGAAGAGCAGGCAGACCGCCAGCGTGGGCAGGGACCTGCGCAGCCGGTTCACGAGCGCCCCGTGTAGGCGCGGCGGTGGTCGGCGCCGGGCACCTCCACGAACACGCACATCTCGCAGAGGCGGCTGTAGATGCGCTCGTGCACGCGCTCCACCAGCGGACCGAGGCCGGCCCCCGTCGCCTGGCGCGCGCGGCCGTCGTAGGCCGGGTTCACGTTGGATGCCGGGCGTTCGGAGTCGGGGCGCGGGTCGAAGTTGCTCGTGAACAGCGTGATCTTGCCGGCGTTGTAGCGACGGGAGATCAGGTCATCGAGCACCGTCAGCTCCCACTCCGTCACGCGCCCCTTGCCCAGCTCGTCCACCAGCAGCAGCTCCGCCTCCACCAGCGGCAGCATCACGTCGGGATCCCCCGCCTTGCCCCGGAAGGAGCGGCGCAGGTCCTGGAGCAGGTTGCCGAAGTCGACGAAGCGGCAGGGCACGCCCTTCTTGAGGGTGAGCTCGCGGAAGAGGGCCAGGATGAGGTGGGTCTTGCCCGTGCCGACGGGCCCCCACAGCAGCAGCCCGCGCTTCACGGAGCCGTGCATGAGCACGAAGTCCTGAACCTGCTCCAGCGCGCGCATCTGGCCGGGGTTCTTGGCCTTGTAGGACGCGAAGTCTGCGTTCGCGAAGCGGCAGCCGATCTGGGCACGGTCGAAGAGCTCCGCACGCGCGAGGGCGCGCCGGCAGCCGCAGGGCGTGAAGACCTCGTAGTTGTGCTCGTCCAGCTCGATGGCGCCGCCCCGGCCGTCGCAGGTCGGGCAGACCCAGCTGGGGTCGGCGACGACGGCTCGGCAGAAGTCGCCTTCAGCGCGCACGGTGAAGGGGGGGATCGGGGGCTTGCTCATGGCTCCGTCCAGTACCGCGTGGGATCGAACAAGGGATCTTCGGTCCGGAGGCGGCGCAACGCCAGCTCGGACACGGCCGACTCGGCGGCCTCCGAGCGCTGAACGTCCTCGGGCAGCATCGCGAGCAGCTCCGCCCGCAGCGCCTCACGCCGCGCGGGGGACAGCTCCGCCATCGAGGCCTCGTAGTAGCGGCGGCCCACGCCCAGCAGGCTCGTGAACAGCTCGGCCTCCCCGAGATCGAGGCCGATGCCGGCGAGCTCCTCAGCCGCCGCCGACGCGGCCGCCCCGTGCACGGCGGACACGTCCTCGCGCAGCCCGGCGAGCGCGTCGACTCGCTGGACCGGCGCCGGCTGCACCGCCATGCGCGCGACGAGGGCGTTTTCCCCCGCCTTCTCCACCTGACGGCGCATCGACTTGAGCGGCAGGCCCCGAGACGGCTGCTTGCGCTTCTTGAGCTTGCGGCCGGTCTCGTCCACCGCACGCAGCACGACGTCGAGCGGGTAGCCGGCCTCCCACCACGTCTCGATCATGTGCAGGTCCATGGGCGACAGCCAGTGCCCCTCGTCCCGCAGCTCGAGCACCAGCTCGGCGACGTGGGCCGCAAACAGGCCGAGGCCGTCGTCGCTGGAAGGGAGAAGAGAGGGCTGGTTCATGGGGGCGCGGAGCCTAGCGCGCGGCGAGTCCCGAGGCCATGGCCCACGGCGCCCGCGCGCACGGTTGCTCCCCCCCCAGACGCGCGATAGAGTCGCGCGATCCCGCACCGGAGCCCTCATGCTGCGCCTCTTGCTGCCCCTCCTGCTGCTCTCGCTGCCCCTCACCGCCATCGCGCAGGAGGAGGACGAGGAGCTGTCCGAGGAGGAGGAGGACTTCGACCCCGAGGTCGACTCCCGCGAAATCTACGACGAGTACCGGGCTGACATGGAGGGCGAGTCGCCCACCGAGGAGATCGACGGCTGGTACCGCTACCTCGAGGCCTACCCCAAGTCGATGTTCAAGCTCGAGATCGAGCGCCGCATCGAAGCCCTCGAAGACGCCGCCTACAACGAGATGCTCGACGACCAGGCGAGCGCGGCCGAGCGCGGCAAGCGCATCGACGCGAAGCGCGCCGAGATGGACATCGCCGAGCCCGCGATGCTGGCCATCAACCCCAACCCCCGCCGCCGGGCCGAGGTCGGGGTGCTCTGGGGCTACCAGAGCCTGCTGCAGTACGACATCAACTTCGAGTGGGCCTTCCTGCGCAAGTTCAGCGTCTGGGGCGGCATCCGCCACGACGGCGGCGGCGGGCAGGGCCTGGGCCTCGGCGTGCAGGCCGGCGCGAAGTACGCGCTGGTCAAGGACACCAGCAGCGGCGTCATCCTCACGCCCTACCTGGGCCTGCAGTTCGGCTACAACCGCCTGGACAACGTGACCTTCGCGCTCCAGCCCGGCATCGCCTTCGCCTGGACGCCCATCGACCTCGTGCAGCTGATCACCTCGCTGCAGATGGACCTGCAGCTCAACCGCTTCCGCACCCAGGTGTGGTGGGACGCGATGGTGGTCATCAACCCCAACAAGATCATCGGCATCTACATCGAGTCGAAGCAGAAGCACCGGATCATCAAGCCGGAGTTCCTGAACGTGCAGTACCTGGCGATGTACCAGGCTGGCGCGGGCGTGAAGATCCGCCCCAACGACATCCTGGAGTTCACCGTGGGCGTGAACATCCCCTACTTCTGGCGCATCTGGAAGGACTACCAGTACGTCGGCGTGCACGCCCAGGCGGTCTTCAAGCTGCCGAAGGGCCCGGCGAGGTAGGACGGCCGCGAGGCAGAACGAAAGAGGCCGCCCCGAGAGGCGGCCTTCTTCGTTCTGGACCGGAGCGGGACTACTCGTCCTCCTCCATCTCGAAGTCCATGCCGCCGCCCGTGTAGTAGTAGGCGCGGAAGGTGTCGATCTCATCCGGGTGGTTGTAGGCCCAGCCGGCGGCGTCGGGGTTCAGGTAGTCCCCGATCTCCACGCGCCGGTAGAAGTCGTCCGGGTTCTCGTGGATGTCGGCCCAGGACACGACGCCCGCGAGCATGTCCGCCAGATCCGTCAGATGCACCGTCAGGTCGTAGGTGCTGTCGTTGACGTAACAGACGAAGCCGTCCTTGGGGCTGATGTTCGGGTGCCACACCTCGGAGACCGCGTAGATCTCCGGCTTGACCACCGGGTAGGCCTCGGACAGGTAGATGTCGAAGCTGACCTCTTCCTTGATCGGGAAGTGGCTGAGCGGGAAGCCCTTGAGCTGGATGTCCCCGCTCGGCGGGCCGAGCGTCTTCCGTTTCAAGGTGAAGCGGTACTTGTAGGGGAGAGCTTCCTCACCCCAAGTGAAGTCCAACGGTTCGACCCCGACCTCATCCTGGTCGGACATGAAGCGCTGGAGCAGCTCCCACTCGGTGGCGAGGCGCCCCATGACGAACTTCGCGTCACCGCTCGGCTGAGCTTTCTTGCCCATCGTATCCCCCTCGGCCTTCAGGCCGGGATGTGCTCCATGACCAGGCGGATCTCATCGCCCTCCTCCACGCCCGCGTCCCCGAGGGACTCGTTCGGCTGGAGGATGTAGTGCTTGCGGCCGCCGGAGCGACGATCGGGCACCGAGATCTTGAACGAGCGGGGCTGTCCCTGCTCGTCGGTCATGTTCATCTTGAGCTGGCGCGCAAGGAACGGCGCCAGCTTGCTTGCGGGCACGCCCGAGCTGATCTTCACCGTTCGATTGGTCCCGCCGGTGGGCTCCTTGAGCCTCACCTTCACAACGTCCGACATCGACTTACCTCCGCTGCCGCTTGCGGGCCCCCAGTCCAAGGGGGAAAGCGCTGCGGGAATGCTGCTGCGTTCGCGATTCTATAACACACCCCGCGCCAGTCGCCCGGCAACGAGAGGCGCTGTCAGTTCATCCCCTCGAGATCCCGCTTGCGCAGGCCCTGGTAACAACGACGGCAACGGCCGTCGAGCAGGTGCACGTAATCCTTCAGGTACACCGCATGGCAGACCTGGGTGACGTTCATGCGGTTGTGGCAGACCACGTACTTGTCGTGATCGCGGTTCACCACCTGGTTGGTGAGCAGGCAGACGAGGTCTTCCGGCTCCGTGCTGTAGTCCAGGTCCTCGCCGTCGTCCTCGGGCACGTCGTCGTCGTCGTCGTCCACCGGCTGCTCGGTCACCAGGTAGTGACCCAGCGACAGGGCGCCCAGGAAGCTCCCGACGATGCCCATCAGCACGCTCACGACGAGGTGCAGCGGCTCCCAGGTGAAGGCCTCGCTGCTGCCGAAGACCGTAGCCGTGACCGCCGAGACCCCGAACATCAGCGCGAACACGACGATGCCGATGCCGCCCACGGTGGCGATGCCCCCGGTCTGGCGGCCCAGGGCCATGCGGATGACTGCGGCCGAGAGCATGCCGGCGGCCAGCGGCGGGGTGACGAGCAGACCCACGAAGTAGCTGCCATCGCGGAACTCGACGAGGCCCCAGACCACCGAGAAGGCGAGCAGGAGCCCGAGGGTCGGCAAGACCTCTCCGATGGAGCCGTACTCGACTTCTTCACGCGCCACGCTGTCCCCCGGAGCCCATCACAGCCTCTTCGTCTCCTGTGAGTTCGACCGCCACGCGGCCCTTGCCGCCGTAGATCAGGAAGATGTGCAGCTTGGGGAATCCCAGGTCCGCCAGCGGCCGGTCCGCGAAGCGATCCGTCACCCGAAGCGCACGCTTGTAGTCCGGTCGAGCTTCATTGTCGCAGTTGCGGCAGGAGAGATCGAGTTGCCGACCCCGTCGCGGGTAGAAGTACTCGCCCCGCCAGCTGCACTGATGGCAGTACAGCTCGTGGATGAGGTCGAAGCCGAGGCGCAGGGAGCAGGCCATCGGCGCCACGCCGAGGTCCTGGGCGGCGCGCTCGATCAGCTGCCGCAGGGTCGTGCCCTCGGCCGTGAACTCGGGCACCTCGAGCACGTCGCCCCAGTGCTCGTGGCCGGGGCAGTCGTCCGCGCGGCGGCGGGTCTGGACCTCGAGGTAGGGATCCCCTCCCCCGAAGTAGTACTGGAGGCTGTTGGGCATCACGAGCTCGGGCGGGGGCTCGTCCATGCGCTCGGCGTGCAGCAGCTTCAGCGCCTCCTGCGCCAGCATCGCGCCCGACATGGCCGCGGCCAGGGGCGAGGTGGGCTGGCGGTTC
>JAJDAI010000652.1 GCA_029261955.1 Deltaproteobacteria bacterium
TGGCAGGCGACGGGGGACGCGCGCTACGCGGCCGTCGTGCGCTCGACGCTGGGCTGGATGAACCAGGAGATGAGCGATCCGGGCGGCGGCTTTCACAGCGCGACGGACGCGGACTCCCCCGGCCCCGACGGGCACAACGAGGAGGGCCTCTTCTTCACCTGGACGCCGGCCGAGGTGCGCGCGGTGGTGGGACCGGAGCACACCGCGCTCGTGCTGGCGGCCTGGGGCATCACGACCCGCGGCACGCAGGAGGGGCGCAGCATCCTGCGCGAGGCGGTGGACCGCGACCAGCTGGCGAAGGACCGGAGCCTGAGCCGGGCGGAGCTCGACGCGGGCCTGCACGAAGCGGCGACCGCGATGCTCGCCGCGCGCGCGGAGCGAGCTCCGCCCCTCAAGGACGACAAGGTGCTCGCGGCCTGGAACGGGCTGGCGATCTCGGCCTTCGCCCAGGCCGGTCGCGCCTTCGACGAGCCGGCGCTCATCGAGCGGGCAACAGAAGCCGCCGACTTCGTCCTGGGCTCCATGCGCCGCGAAGGCCGCCTGCACCGCACCTGGCGCCGCACGCTGGGCCCCGCCGCCGTGCTGGACGACCACGCCTTCGTGCTGGCCGGCCTGCTCGACCTGTTCGAGGCGACCGCCGACCGGCGCTGGCTCGAGGAAGCGATCGCGCTGGATCGGGTCGTCGCGGAGCACTTCGAGGACCCAGCGGGCGCCTGGTTCGACACCGCGAACGACGCCGAGAAGCTGCTTGTCCGCCGCAAGGCCACCCACGACGGCGCAGTGCCATCGGGCAACGGCGTCCAGGTCCTCAACGTGCTTCGGCTGGCGGAGCTGACGGGGGAGTCGGCCTACCGGAGCCGGGCCGAGCGGGCCCTGATGGCCTTCGGGCGCGAGATCGCGGCCCGCCCTGCGTCGTCCCCGGTGCTGCTCGGCGCCCTGGACTGGCTGGAGGAGGGGCCGATGGAGCTCGTGATCGTGGAGCCCCGCGACGCCGGGCCCGCGCTGGCCCGCGTCGCCCACACCGCCTACCTGCCCAACGCCACGCGGCTGCGCATCGGCGAGGGAGACAAGACAGGCGTCGCCTGGGCCGACGGCAAGACCACGCGGGGCGGGCCGACCGCCTACGTCTGCTTCGAGGGCCTCTGCAAGGCGCCGACCTCGGACCCCGGCGAGCTGGAAGTGCAGTTGGCCGAGGTGTCGAAGCTGAGCGCGCCGCCGATCGAGCGTGCGGCCAAGGAGGCAACAAGGCCGCGCCCGAAGTAGGATTCACGCAGCACCCGGAGACCCGCGATGAGCGCCGGCAAGCCTGCACGCAGAGAAGACCTCGTCGGGCCGCCGGCCATGATGGGCATCGTGGCGCTGCTGGATACCCAGCACGAGCAGCAGGCGCGCTTCCTCCAGCGGGCCTGGCGCCGCGCGAGCGAGGACGAGCTCGACCGCATCCCCCACATCTCCCTGCACGTGGCCGAGTCCTACGCGGACGCCGACGGCCTGCGCGAGGCCGTGCGCAGCCTCGCGGCTGAGATCGCGCCCATGCAGGTGCGCTGCGGTGGCTTGGGCTTCTTCACCTCGGTCGCGCCCGTCGTCTACGTGCCGGTGGTGCGCGCGCAGCCGCTGTCGACGCTGCACGGGGCGGTCTGGGATGTGGCGAAGGACCGCGCCTTGCAGCCGATCCCCCACTACGCGCCCGACTCGTGGCTGCCCCACATCACCCTGGCCGAAGGCGAGCTGCACAGCGATCAGCTGGCCACCCTCATGGACACGGCGCAGGCGCGCGGCCCGCAGTGGCAGGCGACCTTGAGCGAGGTGGCGTTGATGGTGCGGGAGCCCGAAGGCCACCGGATCGTCTGGACGGCGCCGCTGGGCGGCTGAGCGGGACTCAGCCCTTCTCGGCTGCGTCCTTCTCTTCGGCCTCACGGAGCAGGCGCTCCTCTTCTTCGGCCTTCAAGCGGCTGTACTCAGCCGGCAGCAGCGCGCGGGCGCCGAGGATGTCCACCTCTGCGCGGGTGTCCTCGTCCCAGTCGATCTCCACCTCGATGCCCTCGAGGTGCAGGCTGTCCATGGGCGGGAGGATGCGGGGCACCTCGTAGTTGATGGTCTCGATGACCATGTCCTTGGCGTCGAAGAAGGTGATCTTGAGGATCACGCCCTGCATGCCGTACTCGGTGGGGTTGCCCAGCTGGAACATCATGTCCGTCAGCTCGCGGGGGAGCTTCGGATCGTCCCGCGGGACCCACGAGTAGTTCGCCATCTGCAGGTAGCGGTCGGGGTTGAAGAGCGGGTCGAACTTGTCGCTCAGCTCCTGGCGGAACTTGTAGCCCGGCACCACCTGCGCGATGCCGACCCAGCCGACCTGACCGTCGGGGCCTTCGATCTCGTAGAAGTCGCCCAGCTTGCGGATGAGCTTGACCCGGCTGTCCTTCTTGACCTCGCCCTTGGGCTGCGCGCGGCCGTCCGGCTCGCTCAGCAGGGTGGCGTACTCGGTGGCCAGAGCCTCCAGCGGCCCCAGCGCGCCCTCGTGATCGCCGAAGAGGGACTGCTCGGCGCTGTCTGGCGCCCGCGTGTACATGAGGTAGAGGGCGCCGAAGCCCACCACGATGATCGCCAGGGCCAGCAGGCCCAGCAGCAACCGCATGACCTTGCCGCCGGTGGCGGGGCGGAAGTCGAGATCGTCCTGGTCGATCTCGGCGACCTTGACGAGGCCCTTGAGCTCCTCGACCTCGGTCGCGTAGAGCCACTCGCTGCTGCCGGGACGCTGGATGAGGTCGCTGCCGCGCACCTTTCCGCCCACGGCCATCAGCTTGAGCTCCGCGACATCCTTGACGGTGAACTGCTGATCGCCGCGCGTGATTCGCCAGGGCTTGCTCATGCCGGTCTCCGATGGGGGCGCTTCTGCGGCCGCCTGCGCGCCCGAGGGGCGAGCGGATTCCTACTACAACGGGGCCCCTCGGGGCAAGGACGGGCGTGCGTCGCCGAGGGCTGCCCCTGGGGCGTCGAAGCCGCCGAGGGCTGCGCTGCCGGCGGCAGAGCGGGCAGCACACGCCTACCTGACAGGGGCACAAGCCAGCGGCTACATTGCGAGGGCCATGAACCGAACCACGCTGTTTCTGCTGATCCTGGGCCTGCTCTCGTCGGCCTGTTCGGATGTCACGATCTCCCAACGACCCGAGGTCGAGGGCGACGAACCAGGCGAGTGCTACGACGGAGCCGACAACGACTTCGACGGCTTCTTCGACTGCGACGACGAGGACTGCGCCGAGGCCCCCGACTGCATCCCCAACTCGGCCCCCGGCAGCGCGATCCTGACGATCGAGCCCCCGGCCCCGACGACGGTCGAGGACATCACCTGCGTCATCACGCAGGGCGCCGAGGACGCCGACGGCGACGAGCTGACCTACACCTACGCGTGGTTCCTCGGTGGCGAAGACGTCGGCGAGAGCTCCCCCACCATCGCCGCCGAGGCGACGTCCCGCGGCCAGAACTGGACCTGCGAGGTCACCGCCAACGACGAGCGCGCCGACGGCCCGAGCGCCAGCGCAGCGGTCACGATCGTCAACTCCCCGCCCACGCAGCCCACGGTCGAGGTCATCCCGAACTTCCCCGCGGTGGAGAACCCGCTCGAGTGCGTCATCAACGACGACTCCAACGACGTGGACGGCGACGAGATCAGCTACGCCATGAACTGGGAGCTCAACGGCGGCTTCAGCTCCTGGAACGGCCCCCACATCCCGGCCGAGGCGACCAGCCCCAACGATGTCTGGGCCTGCGTGGTCACCCCCAACGACGGCATCGAGGACGGCCCCGACGGCAGCTTCGAGGTCGAGGTGCACGTCGACGTCGTGCCCCACATCAGCGCCGGTGGCGCCCACAACTGCCGCATCGGCTTCGACGGCAGCTACGTCTGCTGGGGCGCGAGCACGGGCGAGGTCGACTTCGGCCAGACCGCGTTCCAGGGCGAGGCCTTCACGATCGTGCGCGCCGGTGAGTTCCACAGCTGCGGCCTGAACTTCTCGGGCGCGGCGTCCTGCTGGGGACGCAACGACCACGACCAGTCGGAGTCCACCCCGGGCACCTTCCTGGCGCTGGACGCCGGCCCCAACGCCAACTGCGCAGCCGGCATCGCCGGCGGGCTCGACTGCTGGGGCAGCGCCAACTTCTGGAACGAGCAGCCTCCGACGGGCAGCTTCCACACGGTCGGCGTCGGCGGCGACTTCGCCTGCGCCATCGACACCGACAACGACGTGCACTGCTGGGGCGAGGAGCCCGCGGGCCTGCCGTCCCAGAAGCTGACCGACCTCTCCGTCGGCACCAACCACGTCTGCGGCCTGGACGAGAACGGCTTCGTGCTCTGCTGGGGCGACGACAGCCACGGCGAGGTCAGCGGCGCCCCCGCCGGCGCGGGCCACAGCGCCATCACCGCCGGCGACCGACACAGCTGCGCGCTGGACTCCAGCGGCCTGGCGACCTGCTGGGGCGACGACGGCTTCGGCCAGGCCACCGCCGCGGGCGGCTTCTTCGACAGCATCTCCGCCGGCTGGGACCACACCTGCGGTCAGCGCAGCGACGGCATCGTCGCCTGCTGGGGCGACAACAGCCACGGGCAGACCACGCAGCCGTAAGCGGGCTGAGTGGGGTCAGACCCCAGCTGGCCCGCGGAGCGGGCGCTCCTAGATCCCCGGCGGGCGCTCGTCGGGCGGGAAGGCGATCGCGTACTCCAGCTTGATCGTCTCCTTGGCCTTCGGCTTCAGGGTCCGCTTCCAGACGACGATGCCGCGGCTGCGCTCCTCGTCCCAGGTCGTGGTCCCGTCCAGGACCTTCACCTCGAACTTGTCGTACTCGCTGACGGGGATGCGGTCCTCCAGCACGAGCGCGACGGGCTTGTCGTGCAGGGACTCCATCTGGATCGTCCACTTGTATTCGAGCGAGCGCTTGCCGCTGAAGAGGCCCTTCTTGCCCTCGCCCTTGCTGACCAGCTCGCGCTTGACCGCGACGCGCTCGTCGGCGCCGAAGGGCAGGGTCAGCTCGCCGCCGGGCTTGACCCGCTGGATGTGGGTGGAGCCCACGAAGCGGTCGGTCATGAAGGACTGGAGCTCGCCCGCCAGCAGCGGGAAGGCGCGGTCGTTGGTGAGCCGGGCGCGCAGGAAGGCGTGCGGGGAGCGCTCGGGCACGACGTGCAGCTCGGTGGCCGTCGCCGTGGTGCTCCAGCGGGCGATGGGCACGCGCTTCTTGGTCCCGTCGCCGGGGATGCGGACGGTGCCGGGCACCGCGAACTCCACGCTGGAGCCCGCCTGCTGCACGGCGGCGCTGATCTCCTCGGCCTCGTAGTAGGGCTCCGCGGCGGGCGCGGGCGCCGACATCTCGTCGGCGTCGTCCGACTCGAACAGGGCGCCGGCGCTCTTCTTCGACCGCTCCCGGCGCTGCGGCCGGTACTCGGGCTGCTTGCGCAGGATCCACGGGGACAGCGAGGGGGCGG
>JAJDAI010000653.1 GCA_029261955.1 Deltaproteobacteria bacterium
CGACGACCAGCGTCGCGTCGTCGGGCACCGCGTTGCTGAGCCCGTCGTTCATGCCCAGCTTCTTGACCTTGTAGTTGAAGCTCTTGAGCAGCTCCTTGAGCAGCTTGAGGCCCACCTCGTCGGCGCGCGGGGAGGTGCTCCGCTCCCCGTGGCCGGTCGTGAAGTAGGCGATGCGCTGGTCCTGGGAGGTCTTGGCGAGCTTCGCCTGGAAGTCCTTGTCCAGCTTCTTCAGCTTGCGGCGGGCCTTGTCTGGGTCCTCGTCCAGCTGGAGCGACTCGTGGCTGCCGTCCTTGCTCAGGACGACGCTGCCGTTCTTGCGCGCGCGCATCTCCTTCGCCTGGACCGGGTGCATGTCGCGGTCCAGCCGCTCCACCGTCACCTGGTCGGAGGCGGCCGCGATGGCCTCGAAGTAGGGCGCGATGGACTCGGCGACGTCGTTGGCCGGCGGGAAGAAGAGCGTGACGGTCAGCGGTTCGCTGAGGTTGCGCACCATCTGGAGCGTGGACTCGGACGGGGTCAGGTCTCGCACCGTGCGCAGGTCGATGCGGTGGTCGCGCTCGTTGGCGGCGTAGTTGACGAAGCCGGTGAAGGACAGCGCCAGCGCGACCGCCAGGCCGGAGCGGCTGGCCTCGAGCAGACGGCGCGTCTCCAGCTGCTGGGCGCCGTACATGCTGTAGAGGCTGAGCTCCATCAGCAGGACGGGCACCGAGCCGAGCACGACGACGACCAGGCCGGCGATGAGCGCCACGGTGGCCGCGTCGCCCTCCAGGCCGAGGGGCGCACCCTGGGCGGAGGCCCCGTAGATGAGCAGGCCGACGACGCCCGCCGCGTAGGCCGGAACCAGTCGAGCGAGCACGCGCTTCGTCTCGCCGGTGGCGTCGAGCCAGCGCCGGATCCGGGAGCCGAGGGCCCCCAGCAGGGCTGCCGCGCCCAGGAGATCGAGGGGCAGGCGCATGGCGGCGCCGGGGCCGAAGATGCGCTCGCCGGCGAAGACCAGCACGAGCCCGAGCAGGTACAGGCTCAGGGGGAGGATGCCGTTCATCTCCACCTCCGCGCGCCGACCACCACACGTGTGAGCAGCAGGGCCAGGAAGGTCAGGGACAGGTAGTAGGCGATGTCCCGGGTGTGGACGACGCCCTTGCTGAACGGAACGAAGTGCTTGTCGTACATGGACAGGTACGAGAAGACCGAGTCGATCGGCGGCGCGGCGACCTTCGCCATCAGCCACATCAGGATGAGGGCGAAGATCAGCAGGGCGCCGAGCACGCCGGCCACCAGCTGGTGGCGCGTGACGCTCGAGGAGAAGACGCCGATGGCCGTGGACGCCGCGGCCACCAGGGTCAGGCCCAGGTAGCCCGCGGCCACATGGCCGGGGTGGACCGAGCCGTTCACGCTGATCATCAGGGGCATGTAGAAGGTCAGCGCGACCAGGAGCATCACGAAGGCGAAGGCGCTGAGCCACTTGCCCAGCACGATCTGCCAGTCGTTGATCGGCGCCGTGTAGAGCAGCACCAGCGTCTCGTCGCGCGTCTCACCCGCGAGCAGCCGCATCGTCAGCAGGATCCCTGCCGCGGCCGTGACCCCGAAGCTGAAGTAGAAGAACTGCTGGAGCACCTTGCTGCTCAGGTTCTCGCCGCCGCCCAGGACGAAGCCGTTGAAGAAGAGCCCGTCCAGCAGCAGCAGCAGCGCCACCACCACGTAGCCCATGGAGCCGCGGAAGTAGGACGCCAGCTCGCGGCGGGCGATGAGGATGATGGCGCTCACGCGGCACCTCCCTTGCCGGTCAAGCGCAGGAAGGCGCCCTCCAGCGGGTTGCGGTCGGGCTCGAGGCGGCGCAGGCCGAAGCCGGCGTGCACCAGGGCGGAGGCGACGGCTTCGGGCGTCTCCTCGCGCAGCATCAGGGCGAAGGTGTGGATGTCGCCGTCTTCGCGACCCGGCCGCACGTCGCCGACGCAGGGAAGCCCCGCCAGCGTGTTCGCCGCCGCTTCGCGGTCACCGACCACGGTCACGTCCCAGGCGAGCGTGGAGCCGATGCGCTCCAGCAGCTCCTCCTCGCTGCCCTGGGCGATGAGCTCGCCCTCGTCCAGCATCAGGACGTGGTCGCAGGTCTCCTCGACCTCCGTGAGGATGTGCGAGGAGATGAGGATCGTGTGCTTGCCACCGAGGCTGCGGATCAGGTGCCGCATCTCGACGATCTGCACCGGGTCGAGGCCCGAGATCGGCTCGTCGAGGATGACCAGCGCGGGGTCGTGCACGATGGCCTGCGCGATGCCGACGCGCTTGCGGAAGCCGAGGCTGAGCGTCTCGATGGTGTGATCGGCGCGCTCGGTGAGCGCGGTCATCTCCAGCACCTCGTCGATGCGGGGCTTGAGCCAGCCGGCGTCGCGGCCCCGCAGGCGGCCGAGGTACTCGAGGTACCCACGCACGCTCATCTCGGGGTAGAGCGGGGGATTCTCGGGCAGGAAGCCGATGCGCGAACGCAGCGCGCCCGGCTCGGCGATC
>JAJDAI010000654.1 GCA_029261955.1 Deltaproteobacteria bacterium
AACCGCCTGCCGCCCGAGGTGGTGCGCAAGGTGGTGGACAAGTTCCTGCACGAGCTCGACGGCCAGCTCACCGACAAGGGCGTGCGCCTCGACGTCACCGAGGCCGCGAAGGACTGGCTGGCGGACGAGGGCTACGACGAGCTGTTTGGCGCGCGGCCCATGGCCCGCACGATCCACGAGCACGTGAAGAAGAAGCTCGTGGACGAGCTGCTCTTCGGCAGCCTCCAGAGCGGCGGCCACGTGACGGTCGACGTGGGCGAGGGCGGCATCGTCCTGCGCTTCGCGGAGCTCGATCCCCCGAAGAAGAAGAAGAAGGAGCCGGCGCTCGCCTGAGGCCGTTCAGCCCAGCTCGTCCACCAGGGCGCACAGCCGGGCGACGTCGACGACGTAGTGCTCGAGGCAGAAGTCGCAGGTGACCTTCGCGGTCTCCTGGTGCGCGATCATGTCGAGCAGCTCCTGCTCGCCGAGCAGCTTGACCCCCGCCTCCACCCGCTCCTGGCTGCACTCGCATCGCCAGGCGAGCGAGCTCGTGTCCAGGATCTTCAGCTCCCCCGACACCACCGCGGACGCGAGCTGCTCGCCCGGCTGAGCCGCGGAGAGGCTGCGGTCGAGCAGGCTCGCCGCCAGCCAGCCGTCGTCGAGCACCACGTCGGCGGCGCCACCCGGCAGGGTCTGCGCGAGCACCCCGGCGGCCGCCACGATCTCGTCGCCCTCGGTGTCCACGAAGACGCGCAGGCGGCTCGGGATCTGCTCGCTGTGCCGGAGCCAGCGCTCCAGGTCCTCGTCCACCTCGGAGCTGTGCAGCGCGAGGCTGCCCTGGGTGAAGGTGCCGTTGACCGCCTGCTCGATGACCGCCACCGCGCCCGGGCCGAGCGCCGCGGGCAGCGAATCCGCCACCGCGTCCGGCACGGAGACGTAGCCGCGGAGCGAGCCGTCCGAGCGCACCTGGGTCTGCACGGAGCCCAGCGGCCCACGGCCGCGCCACTGCACGGAGATGCGGTGGAACTCCTTCTCGGCGACCGACACCAGGGCGGTGGCCGTGAGCGCGCGGGCGAGCGCCAGTCGGGCCATGCGGGAGCCGCCGTGTCGGCTGAGCGCTTCGCGCACGGTGTCGGTGGTGGTGGCGACGACGACTCGAATGAGGCCGTCGGGGGTCATGGCGCGGATCAGCTGGTCGGGCATGGCGCGGCGTCTAGCACAGGCAACCCCGGGTGATCGACCGCGAGTTGCTGCGGCTACACTGGGGGCAGGCTGCGGGTCTCCTTCCCCATCGTTGCGACCCTCGTGGCACTGCTGTGCCCTGCCCTCGCTCACGCCGCGACGCTGCGAGGCGAGGTGACGGAGCGCTCCGAGCACGCCGTCTACGAGATGTGGGTCGCCACCTCGCTGGACCTGACCGACGGGGGCCAGCCGAAGGTCCGCGTGCCGGTCGGCGACGACGGCAGCTGGGAGACGGAGTTCGCGGTCGACGGGCCCTTCTGGCTCTTCCTGCACCAGCGCTTCCAGCCCGAGGGCGGCCCCCCGGTCGAGCTGTTCCTGCCGGTGGAGCTGCTGCCCTTCACCGAAGCCCCGCCCCACGTGGCCTTTCCCGGGGTGGACCCCGAGCTGGTCTTCGTGCGCACGCGGCTCGACACCGCCATGCCGGCCTTCGGCAAGTGGTTGATCGCGGTGTTCGTGGTCTTCGGCAGCGGCTTCGGCCTGCGCTTCGGCTTGCGGAAGCAGGCCGCCCCCGAGGGCCGCCGCAGCGCGCCGCTCTCGGATCTGCCCGCGCCCCCTCCGCCGAGCCAGAACGAGCGCCGCGCCCTGCTGGCGCTGCTGGCCACAGCCCTCGCCCTGCGCCTGCGCGGCATGGCGAGCCAGGCCCTCGATCTGCTGGAGATCTCCTACCTGCCCGGCATCGGCCGCCCCGCCCAGTTCGCGGGCGGCGCCAGCGGCCTGAACGCCATCAAGGAGACCATCGACGAGCTCTCGCGGCTCTACTGCATCGACCTGGTCCACCCGCCGCTCTACCACGCGATCATGGGCGTCTTCGGGCTGTTCGGCGACGCCGAGTGGCTGGTCCGCCTGCCCGCCCTGGCAGCCTCCCTGGCCACGGGCTACCTGCTCTGGCTCCTGATGCGCCGCTGGTCGAGCGCCGCCGGCCTCGCCAGCCTGGCCGCCTTCACCTTCGCGTCCCCCGCCATCTACTTCGGGCAGGACGGCACGCCCTACGCGCTGGTCGGACTCGTCGCCGTGGCGTCCCTGGAGCTGCTGATCCGCGCCCTGGAGCGCGGCACGACCCGCGCCTGGCTGCACTGGTTCGCGCTGATCGTGGGCGGCTTCTTCTGCCACTACAACATCGCGCAGCTGGCGGTGGCGGAGCTGGCGACGATCGTCGTGCTGGTCGCCATCAACCGGGCCGACCGACGCTGGCTCGCCGCCCTGCACCGCGGGCTGAAGCCGGCGCTCTGGCTTGCGCCCCTGCCCGTCGGCTGGGCCTGGATCCACTTCTCGACCTTCCCGACCATCGCCCAGGACACCCGGCTGGTCGCCGACACCTACGCCCCGGACCCGGGCTTCGCGTCCTTCCTCTGGGACTTCACCCAGGTGACGGCGGGGCTGACGGCCGA
>JAJDAI010000655.1 GCA_029261955.1 Deltaproteobacteria bacterium
GCCGCTCGTAGCGACGCCGCCCGCGAGATCACCATGCGCCTGATTCGCTTCACGTCCGCGGACGTACCCGAGCCCGCCTTCGGGATCCTCGATGAGAACGACCGCGTCCACCTGGCCGAGGGCGACCCGCTCGCCGGCGCGGTGCAGGGCGCCCCGGTCGGCCCGCTCTCGGAGGTCCGCCTGCTCGCCCCCTGCGCGCCCAGCAAGGTCATCGCGGTCGCCATCAACTTCGCGGGCATCGACCACTTCGACCCGAACATGAGCGAGCCCATGGTCTTCGTGATGCCGCCCTCGTGCGTCATCGGGCCGGGCGAGCCGGTGATCAACCCCTTCCCCGATCTGCCCTGGTGGGGCGAGGCCGAGCTCGGCGTCGTCATCAAGAAGCGCACCCAGCCGGGCATCACCGAGGAGGAAGCCGGCGACTACGTGCTGGGCTTCACCATCGGCAACGACTCCACGGTCGAGAACGTCGAGCACCGCGACCACCACCTGGCGCGGAGCAAGTGCCCCGACGGGTTCTGTCCCCTGGGCCCCTGGATCGACACCGAGTACGACGCCTCGGACGTGCTGATCGAGGCGGTCCAGAACGGCGAGGTCATCCGCCGCGGGCGCAGCTCCGAGCAGTTCTGGGAGTGGCCGCGTATCATCGCCGAGCTGTGCAACTGGATGACCCTCGAGCCCTGGGACGTCATCCTGACCGGCAACGCCCCGGACACCGTGGGCATGCGCTTCGTCGAACACGGCGACACCTACACCGCGCGCGTCGAGGGCCTCGGCGAGCTCACCAACCCGTACTTCGTGAGGGGCCGCTAGCCGGCCCTCTCTGCGACCGGCTTCGGCCGGACGAACATCCCCGACCCGGGGGGAGGATCACATGAGAGTCATCGCTGGAATCCCGGCCCGCATGGGCTCGACCCGCTTCCCTGGCAAGCCGCTGTGCCACATCCAGGGCATGCCGATGGTGCAGCACGTGTACCACCGCTGCGCCATGGCGAAGCACCTGGACGACCTGTTCATCGCGTGCTGCGACGACGTCATCGAGGACCACGTCAAGGCCTTCGGAGGCAAGGCGCTGCGCACGCCGCCCGAGGTGCCCCGCCCCGGCCTTCGGGTCGCTGAGGCCTGCCGTCAGCTGGACCTCGCCGACGACGACATCATCGTGGTGGTGCAGGGTGACGAGCCCTTCGTGCACCCCGACATGATCGACGTGGCGGTGCAGCCGCTGCTCGATGACCCGACGCTGCAGGTCGGCACCATGGTGGCCGCCGCGAACGAGGAGGAGTGGCTGGACCCCAACGAGGTGAAGTGCGTGCTCAACAAGCACGGCGACATCATGTTCATGTCCCGCGCGCCCATCCCCACCAACACGCGCAACCGCATCGGGCCCCGCTACAAGCAGGTGGCGATCATGCCGTTCCGCAAGAAGTTCCTGCTCGACTTCCAGGAGATGCAGGAGATGCCGCTGGAGATCGCCGAGTCGGTCGAGCTGCTCCGGGCGCTCGAGCACGGCATCCGGCTCGCCGGCATCGTCAGCGAGTTCGACACGATGAGCGTCGACACCGAGAACGACCGCAAAGCAGCGGACGCCGCGATGGCCGCGGACCCGCTGTTCCCCAAGTACAAGCACATGATCGTCGGAGGCTGAAGTGGCCCGTCCCAACAAGCTGAAGCGTGCGCTGCACGGCGGCGAGCGGGTGTTCGGCACCTGGTCGATGCTGGGCTCCTACACCGTCATCAACACCCTCGCCCACGCCGGCCTCGACTTCGTCGTGATCGACATGGAGCACGGGCCGATGGGCTTCGAGACCGTCGAGCAGCAGATCAACGCCGCGGAGGTCGACGGCCTGTCGCCCATCGTGCGCCTGGGGGACTCCCGGGACTCCTACCTGCTGCACGCCCTCGAGATCGGCGCCCAGAGCATCATGTGCTCGCACGTGGCGACGGCCGCGGAGGCCGACCGGATCGTCAAGGCCTGCCTCTACCACCCCGAAGGCGATCGGGGCCTGTCCCCCTTCACCCGGGGCCACGGCTACAGCGACGTCGGGCTCACGGAGAAGCTCGCCGACGCCAACCGCGAGATGTTCGTGGGGGTCCTGGTCGAGGGCAAGGAGGGGATCGACAACCTCGAAGAGATCGCGAAGGTCCCGAACCTCGACATGATCTACCTGGGCATCTACGACATCAGCCAGAGCCTCGGCGTGCCCGGCCAGGTCGACCACCCCGAGGTCGTCAAGCTGGTCAAGGAGTGCGTGAAGGTCATCACCGCAAACGGGAAGATCGCCGGCTCGGTCGCCAAGGACCAGGCCTACATCGATCTGCTCTACCAGGCGGGCTTCGGCTTCATCGCCTACCGCGTCGACTGCGCCGTGCTGCGCGAGGGCTTCGTCCAGGCCCGGGGCTGGTTCGACGAACTGGGGGACTGATCGATGAGCACCATCTACCGCGTCGGCATCGCCGGGCACGGCACCGTCGGCCGGATCCGACACCGCGTCTGCAACGCCCACCCCAACCTGCACGTCGTCGCGGTCTGCGACCAGAGCCTCGACATCGGCGTGACCGAGGGCGGGGTCCGCACCTGGACGACCTTCGAGCAGCTCCTCGAGGAAGAGCTCGACGTCCTGTTCGTCTGCCTGCCCAACTACATGGTCCCCGACGTGACCATCGCGGGCCTGCACAAGGGGCTGCACATCTTCTGCGAGAAGCCGCCGGGGCGGGACGTCAGCGACATCCGGCGGGTGATCGAGGTGCACAAGGGCTACCCCGACCAGCGGCTGATGTACGGCTTCAACCACCGCTACCACGACTCGGTCATGGAGGCGCTCTCGATCATCCAGTCCGGTGAGCTGGGTCGCGTGCTGGACATGCGCGGGGTCTACGGCAAGTCGAAGATCATCCAGTACGACCGCAAGGAGTGGCGCTGCGTCCGCGAGAAGTCCGGCGGCGGCATCCTGTTGGATCAGGGCATCCACATGCTCGATCTGATGCGGCTCTTCGCCGGCGAGTTCACCCAGGTCACCAGCCACATCAGCAGCGACTTCTGGGGCCACGACGTCGAGGACAACGCCTGGGTGTTGATGCGCACCGAGGACGGCAAGGTCGCGATGCTTCACAGCTCCGCGACCCAGTGGCGCCACCACTTCCGCCTCGAGATCAACCTCAGCAAGGGCGCGCTCGTGCTCTCCGGCCTGCTCACCAGCACCCGGAGCTACGGCGCGGAGCAGCTCACGGTGCGCTACCCGGGGGAGGACGACCGCGGCGATCCGCAGGAGACGACCTGGCGCTTCAACCAGGACCCCTCGTGGGAGCGGGAGGTCGCCGACTTCGTGAAGGCGGTCCAGGACGGCACCCCGATCAAGTTCGGCACGTCGGACGAGGCGCTCAAGACGATGCAGCTCGTGTACCGCATCTACTGTGCCGATCCCGTCTGGAAGGCGCGCCACAACCTCTCCGAGGAGTAGTGATGGGCCTGCTGGACGGCCGGAAGGCCCTGGTCACCGGGGGGACGAGGGGCATCGGCGCGGCGATCGCGGCCCGCCTGCACGACGAGGGCGCCGAGGTGACCGTCGTGGGCTCCCGCCCGCGTGAGGACGTGGACGGGCGGTTCGCCTACGAGGCCGTCGACTTCTGCGACCGCGCCGCGGTGGACGCCTTCGCGGAGCGGGTGCAGGACACCGGCTTCGACGTGCTGGTGAACTGCGCGGGGATCAACAAGATCTTCCCCTTCGCCGACATCCCGCCGGAGGTCTTCGACGAGATCCAGCAGGTCAACGTGCGCGCCCCGTTTCGGCTGTGCCAGGCGGTGCTGCCGGGGATGAAGGCGGCGGGCTGGGGTCGCAACGTGAACATCAGCTCGATCTTCGGGCACGTGACCCGCGCGCAGCGTGCGTCCTACTCGACGAGCAAGTTCGGGCTCAACGGCATGACCTGCGCCCTGGCCGTCGAGGTCGCCGAGCATGGGATCCTGGCCAACTGCGTCGGCCCGGGCTTCATCGACACGGAGCTCACGCGCCGGGTCCTCGGGGAGGACGGCATCGCCGAGCTGAGGGACCAGGTGCCGATGAAGCGCCTGGGCAAGCCGGACGAGATCGCGCACCTGGTGTGCTGGCTCTCCGGGCCCGAGAACACCTACCTGACGGGCCAGAACATCATCTGCGACGGAGGCTTTACCCGTGTCTGAAGCCATGCTCGAGATCGAGTCCCACAAGGGCCGCTACCAGGTGCTGCTGGACGACTCCCCGTTTGTGCTGGATCCGTCGGACGTGCCGGCGCACTACGTCGTCGACCGCCGCGTCGCGGAGCTGTACCCCGGCCCGCTCCAGCCGGTGCTTCAGAGTGACTCGGTGCTCCTGATCGACGCGAGCGAGCACGCCAAGTCGCTGGAGCGCTTCCCCGCCTACGTCGACCACCTGGTGGAGCGCAAGCTGCGCCGGGGGCACCGCATGGTGGCGATCGGCGGCGGCATCGTGCAGGACATCACCTGCTTCCTCGCCAGCACGATGTTGCGCGGTGTGCCCTGGGAGTTCTACCCCACGACCCTGCTCGCCCAGGCGGACAGCTGCATCGGGTCGAAGAGCTCGATCAACTCGGGCAAGACCAAGAACATCCTGGGGACGTTCACGCCGCCGACGCGGATCCGCATCTCCATGGCCGTGCTCGACACGCTCGAGGACGTCGACGTCCGGTCCGGCATCGGCGAGATGCTCAAGGTCCACGCCATCGAGGATCCGGCCGAGTTCGACAAGCTCGCCGCCGACTACGACCGGCTCACGACCGACAAGGCCGTGCTGGCGCGCTACGTCCGGCGCAGCCTCGAGTTCAAGCAGAAGCTGATCGAGATCGACGAGTTCGACCAGGGTCCGCGCAACGTCATGAACTACGGCCACAGCTTCGGCCACGCCATCGAGGCCGTGACGGACTTCGGGGTGCCGCACGGCATCGCCGTCACCCTGGGCATGGACCTGGCGAACTTCTTCTCGTGGCGTCGCGGGATCGGCGCGGAGGCGCACTACCGGCGGATGAGCCCGGCGCTCCGGAAGAACTACGCCGGGTTCGAGCGCACGCCCATCGACCTCGACGGGCTGCTCGGGGCGCTGTCCCGGGACAAGAAGAACACCTCGACCGGCGTGCGGGTCATCCTGCCGGACGGCGACGGCAGGATCGGGATCCACCACGAGGTCGCTGACGACGCCTTCCGGGCCATCTGCGGCGAGTTCCTGGCCGAGGCCCGGACGGCCTGAGCCGACCCGCTTCGACGCGCTCCAGCCCCGCTCAGGGGCCGCGGACGCTGGCTCCTACGGTCCCTCGGCGCAGTCCGGGATCCCGTTCCCGTCTGCATCCTCGAAGTTCTCCAGGATGTCCCCGTCGCAGTCCTGATCGAAGGCGTCGCACATCTCGGCCGAGATGGGCGAGACCGTCGGGTCCGCGTCGTCGCAGTCGCCGTCCAACTGGGAGCTGAGCGAGTCGCAGCCGTTGCCGTTGCCCTCGAAGTAGGACAGGCCGTCGCCGACGCCGTCACCGTCGTCGTCGAGGTAGCAGCGGACGGTGTCGTAGCCGTTGCAGTTCTGGTCGATGCCGTCGTTGCTGTACTCCGGCGCGCCCGGGTAGGCGCTCGGGTCGAGGTCGTCGCAGTCCCCCTGGCTGCCGGTGAAGCCGTCGCCGTCGTCGTCGTCGTTGGGGCCGGGGCACTCCGGCACGCCGTCGCCGTTCGCGTCGGGGTAGCCGTCCACGAGGTCGCCGTCGCAGTCCGAGTCGATGGCGTCGCAGACCTCGTTGCCGTCGGGGTTCACCAGCGAGTCGGTGTCGTCGCAGTCGCCGCCCTCGGGCGAGGTTGCGCCGACGCAGCCCCCGCCGGTGTTGTCGAAGTAGGCGACGGTGTCGCCCCAAAGGTCGAAGTCGAGGTCGTCGTAGCAGCGGATGGTGTCCCAGCCGTTGCAGTCCTGGTCGATGCCGTCGTTGGCCACCTCGGAGGCGCCCGGGTGGATCGAGTCGTCGCTGTCGTTGCAGTCGCCATCCGAGGCGAGCCAGCCGTCCGCGTCCGCGTCGTCCGCGCACTCGGGCACGCCGTCGCCGTCCGCGTCCGCGTAGCCCTCGACGAGGTCGCCGTCGCAGTCCTGGTCGATCCCGTCGCAGGAGTCGTGGGCTTCGGGGTTCGTGCCGATGGCTCCGTCGTCGCAGTCGCCGCTGACGGTCGACGCGTCCCCGCAGCCCACACCGTTGCCCTCGAAGAAGGCCAGGGCGTCGCCCCAGCCGTCGCCGTCGTCGTCGGTGTAGCAGCGGATGGTGTCGTAGCCGTTGCAGTTCTGGTCGATGCCGTCGTTGCTGAACTCCGGCGCGCCCGGGTAGA